>JASFEK010000007.1:0-22952 GCA_050124875.1 Caldifarciminota bacterium
GGCTGACAACCGTATTGTTTTGATAGGCGATCAACTTGCTAAGCTCTACAGATCGGGTTGTAAGATCATCAATTTGGTTCTCTGTATTCGACATGACTCTCCTTTCCTGAGTAAGGTTCTTAAGCTGTCTGCTACTTAGACAATTGTTCTGTGACCCACTGCTTGAGTGAATCGCTCGCGGGTATTTTCTTCATCCAATCTGGATCCTTATAGAACCCTTCGTGGCGGACCGTGACCAGTTCGTCGATGATAACCGGTCGGCCTTCGGTAATATCATCCCGGTGAAGGTGTATCGGATAATTGTACGTGCCGGGGAGTTCTACAATTTCATTCGGCGCAAAAGTCTTCATGATGATCCCCGAAAGTAGTGCCTGATGAATGAATATCAGGTAGCGCTCGTCTTTTCTATACAACTCCTGTAGTTCCGGTTCTTGGTAAACAGAGAAGAAGGTGTCGTGCCAGGTCTCAAATAGCCGATTATCTGGTTTAGTTACTATCATTCCGGCATTGAAGTAAGGCCGGAGTTCTTGCCCGTCAATATGAGTCTTCATGGCGGAAATACGGCTTTCGGGAACTGCGCAATATCTGTAGACCAGTGTCCAAAACGGATCCACGGGTGTGCCGTAAACAGAACCGATGTTTGCATGGTGGACCGGACGGTAACCTAGCGATTTGCCGTCGGGAAGCACAAAGGCTTGAGGCTCTTTCAATATCAGTGTGTTCGAGCCAAGCCAGACAAGCAAGTCGGTTTTGCCGGTGGATGTTGATTCCGCGATCTGTGCCGCACGGATGTCGGCGGCGAAGAAGAAGCGCGCCACTTCGATCGCTACATCATAGGGTATTAGGGTGACATTCAATGCAGTCAACCTGCTTTCTGTTTTGGGTGATAGCTGCTTGCCGTATTGGGGTACAAAACACCAGATCGGAGCCTGCGCCAGGGAACCGGCAAATGTGCGAATACTTTCAACCAGGAGGAGTGTGTTTTTCTCCGACCCCGGGCTCGGGTAGGTGACGGTCACGAAAATCAGTTGTTCTCTGTTACTCAAATCATCAACCCCCGCATTGCTGCTGAAACCTGTAACGAAAATTGACACAGCCAATAGGATTATCTTCTTTGCCGATGCTGTGCTGGTGAACATTTTCATTCCAGTATAGTTGATAGCCAGGTTTCTGTCAACCGGATGAGCCGGTAAATCTCTTCTTGACAAATTTTCGTCTTTGGCTATAATGTCATTGAGTCATATGATTTGTTGATGGAGCGTCAGAATATACATATTCTTAACCCCCTCAATGAATATAGACTTGAAAGGAGAAACATATGGTGTATGGAAAGGTGAAATGGTTCGATAGTAGGAAAGGGTATGGTTTCATCGAGAAAGAAGACGGGTCAGGTGATGTTTTTGTGCACTACGCGGACATCGCGGGTGAAGGTTATCGGACCCTTAGAGAAGGCGAGAGAGTTAAGTTTGAGATTACCCAATCCCCAAAAGGGGACAAAGCCACAAAAGTCGAACTTGCATAATGTGCATAACATGGATTGGAAAAAGCCCCCGCAAGGGGGCTTTTTCTTTTGTGATTCTCACATGAATGATTGAGGTAGAACCACGGTTTCTCCAAAAGTATACAACAGATGTTGGCAAAATTGTGTGTTGGATTTTTGCTTTGTGATATAGGGAGTTTTCAGGGGTAAAAGTATACAGAATATAGCAGGTTGGTTTAGTGGGTCCAGGTCATGTTCTCCAGGTACTGGCGTAGGCGGCCGGCAGTGCGGAACTTCTTGATAATTAGTGAACGCTTCAGCCCGCAACAGATTTCCTTGATCTCTTTAGGGTGTTTGTGATAGAATCGTGAACCACCGATGATATCGTACAGAATACGTACCAGATCACATACATCATCACACATATTCCCGGCATCCGGTGCACCCCAGTTGTACATATCAACAACCTTGGTATTGAATGAAAGACCCTGCTTTTTGACTAGAATATTGTCATCGTGTAGATCGCCGTGATACTCACCAGCGCGGTGCACATCCTCGATGCCAGCAGCGAGTGCATGCAGTAGATGAAGTCCCTCGAAAACTGTGAGGCGCTGTCCTCTTTGGCGGGCGACAAATTTGCTGAGTAGTTCTCCTTCCACGTATTCTGAAATCAAAACTGTTGCCGACTCCCGGTGAAATGTTATGCGTTCCTGAGTGTGATATTGTATGAGTATTGAGCAATGCCTCAGTTTATGTAGTTTCCGCGCATAGAATTTAGTGGCCCGGTCATACCGGTTGCGCTTCGGAAAGAAGACCTTGGCCGCCCGGTCGACACCGGTATTCCGTTCGCGCACACGGTAGACCTCACCTTCCCAGCCACTACCGAGCAAGGATAGTACTTCATACCTGCCGGCAATCACGCGTCCTGGTCGGAGGTTAAAACTGCTTACGTGGGTTTGCGATTTGTCTCTCATCTCGGCGCTTGTTCTCAGTAATATAGTATGGCAAAGGAAAAAGTCAATACCTCTCCGACGGCGCATCTTGCAGTATCTCACGTACCCGGATTGACATGCAGTGTGTATTACCTATACTGATTGATATCGTATCGACTCAGCGTGGACAGACAACATAAGGAAAGGAGTATGTCATGAATGATCCGCGAATTGGAACTAGGTTCAAAAGTGTAATGCGTATGGTCGGATGGGTCTTGGCCAGCGGCGTATTGATCAACTCGTTGTGGTCGGCGACGATCTCCAGAAACGAACAAGATGAAATTGTTGCGAAGATTTGCACATTGCTAAAGAGCAATTACGTCTTGCCGGAAATCGGGGAGAGTGTCAGCGAGCAGCTTCTGGTTAGTCATGGACAGGGCGCGTATTCCGGCATAGGATCGAGTAAGGAATTTGCCGCGCGGCTGGATGCTGACCTAACCGCGTGGAGTAATGATAAGCATCTGGGCATAGTATGTGACCCTGAATGGGTCAAGCAGATAAAGGCAGAGGGGTCAGAAGATGCCTATTTGACTGAGGAGATGGTGGCCGAAGAAAGAACCAGGAATTTCGGCTTCAAGCACATGGAGATACTGGACGGTAATGTGGGATATCTGGACCTCAGGATATTCTTCCACCCAAAGTATGCCGGCGCAACAGCGGTTGCCGCAATGAATTTTCTTTCCGACTGCGATGCAATCATTATCGATCTCAGAAGAAACGGCGGTGGGTGGGGTCATATGGTAGCGCTGTTGTGTAGCTATTTTCTGGATAATGAAGAAGTGGTGCACCTCAATTCAGTCTATTCCCGGCCTGAAGATCGGTATTATCAAAGCTGGACCTCACCCTATGTGCCGGGACGGATAATGGTGAATACGCCGTTGTACATTCTTACTTCGAAATCGACTTTTTCCGCGGCCGAGGAATTCTGTTATAACTTGAAGTACTTGGAACGGGCAGAAATTGTTGGTGAACGCACACGCGGTGGCGCTCATCCGATAAGCTCGAGGGTCCTGGATGACAATTTAATACTCATTCTTCCTGAGTGGACGTCTGTTCATCCGGTTACACAGGGCAACTGGGAAGGCGTGGGTGTTGAACCGGATATTGCAGTCGCAGCAGACAAGGCCTTTGAGGGTGCCTATATAAGAGCCCTTGAGGGGTTGAGGGGTTCAACAGATCATGATCGGAAACGGGTATTGTATCAGTGGTATATTGACGGGTTCAAGGCAAGGCTCACGCCGGTGATGGTGGATGCAATGTTGTTAGAGTCGTATGCCGGTGATTACGGTCCATTTCATATAATACTGCAAGACGACGTTCTCATGTACCAACGAGGAGACCGGGCAAAACACCGAATGATACCGATGAGCGAGACTCTTTTTCTGGTCGATGAAGAGAGCGACATGAGAATAAGGTTCGAGAAAGAGGACGGGCGGGTTAGTGGTCTCATCGCGCTTTATAGCGACGGCCACCGGCGTGAGCACGTCCGGGAAGGTGAATGAAAGAGTTGCCGATTGGCTAACGGAGGAATTGATGAAGGTAATACATCTGGCAGATGCGGAAAGGTATGAACCTGAAAAGGGCTGGTTGCGTGCGAGTACTTGCAGCGAGAAGAATATTTCGCTTGAGTATTTCGTGAAACCACCCATGCACTCATCGCCGTTGCATGATCATACCCAGGAGCAGGTATGCGTGGTCATTAAGGGTAGAATGAAGGTCCGGAATGAACAGGGTGAAGAGTCGGTGCTGGAGGTGGGTGACGCCGCGTATTTTTCTTCTAATGAGCCGCATGCGATCGAGAACATCCTTGGTGAGGAATC
The DNA here is from genome assembly GCA_050124875.1 of Caldifarciminota bacterium. Classification (GTDB taxonomy): domain Bacteria; phylum Hydrothermota; class Tepidihabitantia; order SM23-42; family SM23-42; genus SM23-42. The sequence continues at coordinate 4,293 of JASFEK010000007.1, forward strand.
GATCGGCATTGATATTTTTGTCCCAGGCCGTTCCTTTGATTTCTGGTCGAAGCGGAAAAGCAAAGCTGATTAGTATGTCGAAGAATGTGCGACCAGATTTATCATGCGTTCCCTTTCCTAAAAGGACCTTGTATTTGGTACTGACCGTGCCGTTGCTTCTGATCTTTGTTTTGGTTTTTGTATACTTGTGGACCTACAGTCTTGTGTTATCCTTGATCTTTCTCTTGCTCTTCGTAGCGGTATGTTATTTCCAGGCTTATTGTTGTGCCTATCAGGCGTGTCCCTATATCGGTCATTTCTGCCCGGCAATTGTTGGCATAATGCCGGCTAGTTACCTGGCAAAAATCATCTACCCGAAAGAGAAGATCGTGAGATCAAAGGCAAGATACTGGATGAACATAGCGCTGGCGATCATATCATGGCTCGCGCTGGTACTCTTTCCGCTTTACTGGATTGCCCGGGCGCACGTGCTTCTTGCTGCTGGCTATGTTGCATGCCATCTTGTGTACTCCCTGGTTTTCTTTATTACGATATGCACGGTTTGTGCGATTCGGAATACATGTCCAGGTGGCAAATTTCAGCATATGTTGTGTAGAAGGTGAGGGCGCAATCACCTCACGATGCCACCTTACTTTTCGGTTTGGAATTCAAATGCGAAGGTGCGTCCCTTGTACCATCCTTTAGCTCGATCAGGCAACAGCTTCAATACCGTGTGATCGGGATCATTAGGCCCGGTCGCGTAATATCTTTCCCACCCTTCATGCCAGAGCTGTTCCTTGACTCTAGGATCGTCTACGATCTCGATGTTGCCGGAAAGCATTAGACCATGGAATACCCCGGGCTTGCAGTAATAGACACATACCGCTGAATTCCGTTTGATGTGACCTACCTTTGTTGAAGACGTATTCGTGGTGAATAAGATCATGAAGTCATCGCTATGGCTTTTGAACGTATCGACCAGTTTTGGAAACTGGGTCGTGTTGCGGAGATTGAACATGCAGCGGGTTTGTGGGTATCCTTCTTGATCGATGGTGGTCAAATACGCACCATCGGCTGATTCGAGCAGCTCAAGGCTGACTTTCCTGATTTCATTATCATCCAAGATTACCTCCCTAATTGCGGTCCATACAGTATAATTCAATAGGGTCCCAAAGTCCAGAGTAATTTCGTGATACGTGTTAATCTTCTTTGGTATTTGACAAAGCCCCCTTTATAGATATTATTATGTTAGCGAACGAATATGAATGTTGATAACAAAATGGTCAGAATCAGCAAATTCCTGAGTCTTGTGTTGAGACACAAACCTGAGCACATCGGATTGACCCTGGACCCTGAGGGGTGGGCCGACGTTGAGGAGTTGATCAGGAAGTCGCTCGAATCGGGCGTTGTGCTCGACCGGCCAACACTGCGCCAGGTAGTGGAGGGAGCCGAGAAGAAGAGATTCTCCTTCAGTGAAGACGGGAAGAGGGTTAAAGCCAACTACGGCCATTCCATCCCGGTTTCGCTCGGCGAGGAATCGGCTGAACCGCCCGAGTTCTTGTACCACGGAACAGCGAAGCGGTTCTTGCCATCGGTAAAGAGCAGCGGACTTGGACCGGGCGATAGGCAGTATGTACACCTGGTCGAGGATGAGAAGACAGCCATTGAGGTGGGCCACCGTCATGGTGAGCCAGCCGTACTGGTGGTCAAGGCGCACGAGATGTACGAAAAAGGTCATCAGTTCTTTAAAACGGCCAGCGCGATATGGTTGACCAAAGAAGTGCCGGTTGAATATATCAAATTAGAAGGCGAGAGCCCCGCACTTTCCGACTGAAGTGAGGGATGATCAGGAAGAAGTAGTAGCTAGTAGAAAGTAGTTAGTATATTGCGTATAGTAGACAGTAAATGGTGATGAGTATATGGCAAGTAGTATGTAGTACGTAGTAAGATTACTACCGCATGTGAGAATAGGTCATTGGACCGTAGTTCAATATTGACAAATAGGTCTCTGCATCTAGAATAAGAACTATGATATTTCGAAAATTAGGTAACACCGGAATAAATATTTCACAGTTAGGTTTTGGGGCGATGCGCTTTCCGCTCACCGAGAGATACGATCCGACCACGATCGACGAGCACGCTGCAACAAGGATGCTGCATTACGCAATAGACAATGGGATCAACCTAGTTGACACTGCCTATCCTTACCACCGTCAGACGAGCGAAAACTTTGTCGGCCGAGCATTGAAGGGCGGCTACCGGCAGAAGGTATTTCTTTCAACCAAGATGCCGGTATGGCTCGTGCAATCGAAGGATGATCCTCAGAAATACTTTGACGAGCAGCTGAAGCGGCTGCAGAGTGACTGCGTAGATTTGTACTTGTTGCATTCGTTGGGCAAGAATGCGTGGAAGACGGTCAATGAGCATGATGTGCTGGGTTTCCTGGAAAGGATACAAGAATCCGGGAAGATACGCTTTGCCGGGTTTTCATACCATGATGAATTGCCCCTGTTCAAGAAGATCGTCGACGCTTATCCCTGGGCTTTTTGCCTCATCCAGCTCAATTACGTTGACGAGCACTATCAGGCAGGGCTTGAAGGTCTCGAGTATGCACGCGAGAAGGGGCTGGGAGTATTGATCATGGAGCCCTTGCGCGGCGGTAAACTTGCGAATAAGGTGCCCGAGGAAGTGGTGAGAATAATCGGTCGATCGCAGTGGAGACAAACACCAGCGCAGTTTGCCCTGAGATGGATTCTGAGCCGGCCAGAAGTAAGTAGCGTACTGAGTGGGATGAGTACGCTGGAGCAAGTTAAGGAGAACATCGCTTTCGCGTCCCTGGACCATTTGAACTCGATAGGTGTTGAAGAGATGAAACTGTACAAAGAAGCCAGCCGGTTCTACCGTCAACGGACCAGGGTAGATTGCACCCAATGCGGTTACTGTGTGCCCTGCAGTCAAAAAATACCAATTCCCTTCGTCCTGGAATTATATAACGATGCCTGTGTTTTTGACGCAAGCGAAGATTCACGGTGGATGTATAAGGTTTTTGTCAAACCGGAAAATCAGGCTGATCAGTGTACTGAATGCGGTGAGTGTGAGGAGAAGTGCCCGCAGAATATCCAGATCATAGATTTGCTAAAAGAAGCGCATCGATTGCTGAAGCAATAATGGGAACAGGCTACTTTTTTATGATAACCACATTGCATTTCATCGTCTTGTCCCAAAAAGCAAGTTACACACCAGTTCAAAAAAGTAGCCTGTCCACTTAACGGAGGTGAATAGTGGGTAGACGGGCCGACCACAGCCACCGCAAAGACCTGGCGGGTGAACATCCGTTCGGCGACACCGGCCAATTGATCTTTCTGATCGTATTCCTGGTTGTTTGGATAGGTGATTCTTTTATTCTCAGGTTCTCAACATTTACCGCGCAACACGTGTCGCTTTTTCTCAAGCTGCCGGTGGGTGTTCTCTCCTTGTGCCTGGCCGGGTATCTGGCTCAGCAAGGCATGAAGATCGTGTTTGGTGAGGAGCGCACTGTGCCAGCGGTGATTGCGAAGGGCGTCTTCAAACTTGTTCGCCACCCCGTATATCTCGGTTGTATCCTGTTCTATGTGGGATTGGTGATGTTTACGTTTTCTCTATCCTCGGCAGTGGTTTGCATTGCGATAATAGGATTCTATCATCACATATCAAAATACGAGGAAAGAATTCTGCTCTCGAAGTTCGGAGACAAGTACAAGCAATATATGGAATCGGTCCCGATGTGGATCCCTCGCCTGTGATATATTCGGGCTGGGTTGAGTCGTAGATCATGTTCGCCTTTGCCTTTGTATTTGTTATCGCTTCCGCATTGCTGCACGCCATGTGGAACTTCACGACGAAGAAAGTATCGGGTAACCTTGGTGTTCTATACCTGGGATTGGCTATTGCATCGTTGGTTCTGCTGCCTTTTGCCCTGGTCTCTTTGTACTCGAATGGTCTGGTGCCCATTGGATACGTATTCATTGTCGCCACCGGAGCGATCCACGCATTTTATTTCCTGTTTCTTTCTCGCGCATATGCGCACGGCGGTATTTCCGTTGTCTATCCAGTGGCTCGGGGTTGCGGTGTTGTGGGCACAGCCGCCCTGGCCCTGGTGCTCCTGCGTGAAGAAATATCCATGATCGGGGCGGGCGGTATCATGAGTACCAGCCTGGGCATATTATTCATCGGGCTTTCCAGGGGCGCAGACGTGAATGATAAGAGAGCACTGCTGTACGCGTTGCTCGTTGGATTGACCATGATCGCCTACTCGATAGTCGATAAGATGGCCGTGGCGTACGTACATCCAGTAATATACATCCTGGGTCTATTCGTGTTGAGTATGCTCTTTCTTACGCCCTATGTAGTGATGAACAGAAGAGATGAGTTGGTCCGGGCATGGAGGGAGTACAAGAAGTACAGTTTGATCATCGGGCTTGGGTCGGCCGCGGGTTATTTGATGATCCTCTTTATCTTTCAGATGGCGCGCGTCAGCTATGTGGTTGCCGTGCGGGAAGTTTCTGTGGCAATAGGTGCGATCTTGGGTATGGCGTATCTGGGTGAGGCCTGGTCAAGATGGAAGATACTGGGCATCGCATTCATCACCGCAGGACTGATATTGATTAGGATCGCTTGACCAACCAACAGCACTGATCTGCATCTATTACTTGACATGCTGGGCATTACATGTAGCATTATGTGAGGGATATTGTGATCGCGCGCAAGAGCATGCTAGTTTTCACGGTGATTGCATTGATCGGTGTGGGCTGTGATCGCGGACATACAAAAAAGCCCGTCATCATGCTCCAGACCGAGAGGGGCGATATCAAAATTGAGATCTATTCACAAAAAGCACCTCTTACGGCCGGAAATTTCTTGCGTTATGTCGACGAGGGGCGTTTTTCAAGTGTGTCCTTCTACCGGACCGTAAGGTTGGACAATCAACCAAACGACATAGTCAAGATCGAAGTGGTACAAGGCGGCATGGGTTTCGTAGAGAGCGATGCGAGGCTCCCTCCGATAGCGCACGAGACCACTGCCCAGACGGGTATTCGGCACAAGGACGGCATAATATCCATGGCGCGGGCAGCGCCAGGCACGGCAAGTTCGGAATTCTTCATCTGTATTGGTGATCAACCAGAATTGGATTATGGCGGCAAAAGGAATCCAGATGGTCAGGGCTTTGCTGCCTTTGGCCGGGTTGTAGCGGGTATGGATGTAGTCAGAATGATACATGGTGAACCCGCCAAGGGGCAGATGATGGTGAAACCGGTTGGGATATCAGTTGTCCAGCGAATTGACAAGCATGACTTAGGTTCAGATACCGCTCATGCAGGAGGAGAGGAATGACCTTTGATATTTCCAAAGAGGTGAGACGTGATTATTTCCGTTCGAAATTGCTGCAGTACACGCGTAAGGCATTCAAGATGCTGCCGGAGATCAAGGATCCGGTGATCCTCGATATCGGTTGTGGCACGGGCGTCGCCACCCTTGAACTGGCGCGGTTGAGCGGCGGGCGAGTGGTCGGTGTCGACATTGACCAGGCAGCCTTGGATAGCCTGAACCAGAAAATCGAGCAGGCAGGACTCGCGAACCGGATAAAGACGGTTAATTCCTCTATGACCGATATGCAGTTCCGAGACAACAGTTTTGATATATTGTGGTGCGAGGGAGCGATATTCGTGATCGGCTTTGATGAGGGGTTGAGAAGCTGGCGTCGTTTCACACGCCCCAAAGGATTTCTTGTCGTGCACGCAAGGATGGTCGATGTCGAGAAAAGAGTAGATGCCTTACCAACCCTCGGCTATTCTTTGCTCAATAAATTCACGGTCTCGAAGGAGTCGTGGTGGGATGATTATTACGGGCCCATGGAGAACCTGGTTGAGGGTTTACGTCACAGATATCAGAACTATCCAGACGCTCTTGCATTGTTGGACAAGGTTCAGAAAGAAGTTGATGTGTTCAAGAGTAACCCCGAGTACCATGGTTCGGTCTTCTACGTGATGCAGAAGGCGGACCAGTAGTGCGTAGCTACAAGAAAGAACTCTGGTTCCACACCAAGAACCGAGTCGAGCTGATAAACATTACACCGCAGGTCGAGGAAGCGCTGAAACAAAGTGGAATAGCTGAAGGTCTCTGCTTGGTCAACGCGATGCATATCACGGCCAGTGTATTCATTAATGACGACGAAGCCGGTTTGCACCATGATTTTGTGCGCTGGTTAGACGAACACATGCCCCATGATCCAAGGAGTTACCGGCACAACCTTACCGGTGAGACCAATGCCGATGCACACCTCAAGCGTCAATTCATGGGGCGCGAAGTTGTCGTTGCGGTCACCAAGGGAAGGCTGGATTTCGGTCCCTGGGAGCAGATCTTCTACGGCGAGTTTGATGGCCAGCGGAAGAAGCGCGTCTTGGTGAAGATCATCGGAGAATAGTCATCGTGAAAGTACACTGCTGGATATGGCGGGCAACGTAGGCCACCCAATGATATGGGGGACGGTATGCAGGTCAACTTCAGATTGAAGCCGATTGGCATGGTTCATTCCATGTATAAGACACGGGATGAGGTAACGCGATCAAAGAAAAGTGATGTGATCAGTAGAATTGAGCTGTACAAGGAATACGAGGAAGGACTCTGTGACATTGAGGGGTTTTCTCACATTATTGTAGTATCATGGATGCACGAGTCAGCATTCCGTGGTCTGAAAGTGAAACCCATTCACTTTCCTGAAGAATCGCGCGGTGTATTTGCCACGAGACACCCGGACCGGCCCAACGCGATCGGCCTGAGCGTAGTCGAGCTGGTAAAACGCAAGGATAATATCCTCGAGGTGAAGGGTTTGGATATGCTCGACCGTACGCCAGTGATTGACATCAAACCGTATCTTGGATCTGATCGGAAGGATGACGCACGGCTGGGCTGGCTCACGGGCCGGAGCATATAGATGTGCGTAGTGTTCTGCTTACGTGGTGCGATGTCGCGTTGAAGTATGGTTTTGGCCACACTTTGGGATTTCTTCGAACAGAGCATCTTCACCATCAAGTCGACACCCGGTTTATTCAATCAATACCGTAGCCGGGACCTATCAATCGATGTAGCCTGCGCGGCAAGTGTTAGAAGAAAGAATCTATTTGGGTACTTCGGCTCTTTCCCGAAGCGTCCACCTATTCTTCTGCTAGGTGAAGCCCCCGGGCCCTGGGGTTGTCGTTTCTCAGGTATTCCTTTCACGGGCGAGCGACAGCTGCTCACCCATTCATTGCCGTTTGGCGGCGCACAATCGAGTAGAGATAAACCCCGGATAAGAGTAGGTAAGAAAGCACCGTATATCTCGAACTCGGCGAGGCTGTTCTGGTCAACCATGAAGGCTTATCATCCACGTTTTTTCGTGTGGAACTGCGTGCCTATTCATCCGTACAAAGCTGGCAGCATCCTGTCGGTGCGCACCCCGACCGCTGGGGAAGTACTGAGATATTCCCCTGTCGTTGCTGAGATAATACGGCGGTTGAAACCCGAGAAGATCGTCGCGGTGGGTAGAAAGGCACAGTATTCTTTGAGCCATCTAGGCATACCGTGCGACTATGTGCGGCATCCTTCACAGGGCGGAGCGATCAAGTTCAAGCAAGGCATTAGCGGTACGCTAACCTCCTTGTAGTATTAGTCATTGAATTACTTCGAGACTTGCCAACATTGCTAATCTGAGTAATATTTGTCATGCCTAAAGCAGAATTGCGTAACCCAAGACCAACCTTAAAATTCCTGAGCGATAAAGTAATCGAGACGATCGTTGCAGAGGCGCGCGAGATTCTCTGTAAACTAGGGATTGAAATAAACAACTCAGAAGTCATGTCAATGCTTCACGATCACGGTGCGACAGTGCAGGTCGAGAAGAATCATGTCCTTCTTACAGACGATATCATTGATACCGCGTTGCGGACAACACCGAGTAGTGTCGCCTTATATGATGTGCTTGGTAACAAGACGCACGATCTATCCGGCTACAATGTGTACTTCACGCCGGGCTCTGCCGCCTTGAACATCCTGGACCACACAACGCAAGAGATCAGAAAGCCGACGACCAAGGATTATGTAGCATACGCAAAATTGGTCAGTCGGTTGGAGCACATTGCATCTCAATCGACCGCATTCATCCCGGCGGATGTGCATGAACTCATCTCGGATAGTTACCGGCTTTACCTGAGTCTACTGTATTGTGAGAAACCTGTAGTTACCGGAGCGTTCACGGTCGAGGCATTCCGTATAATGAAGGAATTACAGGTGGCGGTACGCGGTGGTGAAACTGAGCTGGCCGAGAAGCCGCTAACGATTTTTTCGTGTTGTCCCACATCGCCCCTTAAGTGGAGTGAGGTAACCTCGCAGAACGTAGTTGACTGCTCACGATCGAGGATCCCGGTCGAATTTATTTCGATGCCCTTGGCTGGGTTCATGGCACCGGTAACCCTGGTTGGCACTTTGGTTCAGCACACGGCCGAGACACTGAGCGGTATTGTTATTAGCCAGCTCAGTCAGCCCGGCGCACCCGTGCTGTACGGCGGGTCGCCAGCGATGTTCGACGTTCGTTATGAAACAACACCTATGGGTGCGGTTGGAACGCAGATGGTTGATTGTGCCTATAATGAAATCGGCAAGCATCTCAACATACCCACCCAGGCCTATATATCGTTGAGTGATGCCAAGTTGCTGGATGCACAGGCCGGCATGGAATCGTCAATGGGTGCCACCCTGGCAGCGCTGGCCGGAATCAACAGCATATCAGGCCCGGGTATGCTGGACTTCGAGAGCTGTCAGAGTCTTGAAAAACTCGTGTTAGATAACGAAACATGTGGTATGGTACTGCGTTTGATAAAGGGAATTCAACCAAAAGAGGATTTCCCGGCCCGGCCCCGGTTTGAAGAATTGCTCAGGGAGCAGCACTTGTTGATATCAGAGCATACGCAGAGATATCTCAAGGAAGAGCAGTACATACCGGGTCCGGTTGTGGACCGGGCAAATCGTACAAGGTGGCAGGCAGATGGTGCCCTCACATTGCCGGCACGCGCCCAAAGGCAAGTGGAAAAGATGATGCAGGATTATGAACCATCGAGATTGTCGAGGGAGACGAAGGAAGAATTGACCAGGCTCATGACCCAAGAGGCGCGGCGTTGTGGCATGAGTGAATTGCCCCATGCATCGTGATGAGTGAAATCGTCAAGATCAGTATTGATGATGTACTGCCTGACCAAGAAGCGGTTATGTCTTTGCAGGGTATACCCCAGAATAAGGAACCGCCGGAAAATGTGAAACAGCTTTTCATCCAGGCCCTCGATGTTTTCCGAAAGTGTGTTCATCCCATAGGGATCATAAAGGATATTCCACGTGATGACTTCCATAGGGTGTATGAAGGGCAATCCTTGAATGCGAAAGACACGCCGGTTCCTAAGATCGCGCTGAAGGCCGGGGCGCTGGCGCTGTTCGCGATCACACTCGGGCGCGCCGTTCATGATGAGATAAACAGCCTATTGGGCTCAAGAGAACTTGCCCTGGGTAGTATGCTGGATTCAGTTGCATCAGCCGGGGCTGAGAAGGCAGCCGATATGGTCGAAACCAGATTTCTGCAATCACTGATTAGCCGGGGTGTGGTCGACGAGAAGTCGGTGGTGATGCGTTATAGTCCAGGCTATTGTGGGTGGCATGTCAGTGGTCAGAAGAAGCTGTTCGAGTACCTGCAGCCAGATAAGATAGGGATAGATCTCAATGACAGTTACCTCATGGAACCGTTGAAATCAATATCGGGTGTTTTGATTGCCGGCAGGAAAGAGATACATATCATCGAAGACAATTATCCATTCTGCAGGGAGTGCGAGACGCACTCGTGTCAGGAGCGGATGGCAGCACTTCTGGATAGAGCGTAGGAAGGTTGCTGTGAGTGAAGGCCAGGAGAGAACAGGAGACAGCATGGATCTATTACAGGAGATATCAGTAGCATTGCAGAGTGGAAATGGTCAACAGGTGGAAGCTTTGGTTAAGCAATCAGTGGCGGCAAAGATGTTGCCCAGGGATGTACTCGATAAGGGTTTGATCGCCGGCATGAATGTAATCGGTAAGAAATACAAGGATCATGAAATATTCTTGCCCGAGGTTTTGCTTGCGGCAAAAGCCATGTACGCGGGCATGGATGTTTTGAAACCGCTGTTTCTCAAAGATGAGATGCCCTTCATGGGTAAGGTCGTGATCGGTACGGTGCGTGGTGACATCCATGACATCGGTAAAAACCTGGTGGCAATAATGCTGCGCGGTGCCGGGTTTGATGTTGTGGATCTGGGCAAAGATGTACCGGCTGAGAAATTCGTTACGGTTGCTATGAAGGAGAAGGCAGGGGTGATCGGTATGTCAGCGTTGCTCACGACAACCATGCCGGTAATGAAGAACGTAGTCGAGCGTTTGAACAAGCAAGGGCTGAATGGCAAGATCAAGACGATCATCGGTGGTGCTCCGGTTACGGCCGACTACGCGCAGCATATCGGTGCTGATGCCTATGGCTATGACAGCGTGAATGCAGTGGATATGGTCAAGAAATTGATTTCGACCCATTAGAATGAAGGAATTCTTCGAGCGACTGGCAGCCGGGGGCGTTTTGGTTGCGGATGGGGCAATGGGTACGATGTTGATGGAACATGGTTTGGATGCAGGACAGCCGCCTGAATCCTTCAACCTCAAACGGCGTGATGTTCTTGAAAGGATTGCCAAGGAGTATCTCGATGCCGGCGCAGATATTATTCAGACCAATACTTTTGGGGCATCGCGCGTGAAGCTGTCACAGTATGGGTTGGATGAGAATGTTGTAGAGATTAATAGGAACGCGGTGGCGGCAGTGAAGAGGGTTAGTTCTGGTAAGGCGTATGTTTCAGGTTCATGCGGTCCGAGCGGAAGGCTGCTGAAACCCTACGGGGATGTGGATCCAAAAACCATGGTCGATGCTTTCAGAGAACAAGCAGGCGTGCTCATCGATGCCGGGGTCGATGTCATCTGTATTGAAACCATGACCGATTTGCAGGAAGCAATATATGCTATCAAAGGAGTAAGGAGGATGTCCTCGTCGATCCCGGTACTGGCGACGATGACCTTTGATCCGACACCAAAAGGGTTCCGGACCGTAATGGGGGTGAGTATTGAGGAGGCGGCGAAAGGCCTGGAAATAGCCGGGGCCGATGTTGTGGGTTCGAACTGCGGTAATGGCATCGAGCATATGATCCTGATCGCAAGAGAATTCAAGAGGCACACAAAGCTTCCGGTTATGATCCAGTCAAACGCGGGTAAGCCTGTTTTGCAGGCTGATAAGGTGGTCTATCCGGAGACGCCTGAGTTCATGGCCGAGAAGGCCGGTGAACTAATTGCCATTGGAGTTTCGATAATCGGCGGGTGTTGTGGGACAACACCCGCACATATCAGGGCTTTGCGCAAGGCGGTTGACGCCAGGGGGCGTGCGGGTAATTTGTCTCAGGATTAGGAGAGTTTATGAGACAAGAGTTCATAAGTTTGTGCCTGTCCCCGCCTGTGGGGTGTAACCGAAGGCCGGTTTCTGGCGTGTAGTTTGTAAAGGAGGTATGATGGATGTTCCAGGAGCTGCTGCTCTCATCACTTGCTGGTTAGTAATAGGGGCGGCCATATTCGGAGCCATTTGGTTCAATTATCTAAAACGGAAAAGGCATTATGATGCACTGGTCAAAGCATTGGAACTCGGTAAGAATCCTGAGGAAATTAAGGAACTCTTCGCGATTGAAAAGATAGCTCAACCCAAGAACGGTAAGGGTTTAGTAAAGAGTGGTATCGTTGTCATCGGCATTGGTTTGGGTTTGGGCATGATGGCGCTTTTCTTGCCAAGCGGAGCTGGTCCGGGTTTGCTTGCGTCCTGTGTACTGATAACCGTATTCGGCCTTTCGTTGGTGGCTGCCTATTTGTTAACTAGGAAGAAGGAAAAACCCGAATAGTCTTTGAAAACGAAAAGCGATGACCTTGAAAGTTTGATCCGGAGTGCTAAGGATGGTGATGAGCAGTCAATGACCCGGCTCATCACCATTCACAAGGCGCTTATTTTCACGGTCGCCTTACGTATGACAAATGATCATGAAGCAAGCAAGGATATTACACAGGAAACGTTCATCAAGGTATTCATGAATATAAGAAAGGTCAAGAGCGCAGAACATTTCAAGCCTTGGGTGTGTACGATTGCCCGTAATCTGGTCCGTGACTATTTTCGCAAGGTCAAGCGGAACAGAACCATTTCTTTTGAGAATATTAAGGATTTCCATGGTCAATCGAATATCGAGGTGAGCAGGAGGCGCTTGATCATCCAAGATGCACTCGCTCGACTGACCGAGAAAGACCGGATGCTACTTACCCTCGCCTACTATCAGGGGATGAGCCACGGTGAGATTGCCCAGGTCATGAAAATGGATGCATCTAATGTCAAGATCAGTATTCACCGGGCAAGAAAGAGATTAAGGAGAAAGTTGGAAGGGTATGAAGATGAACTTTTGTCCGCACGCTGAAAAAATAGTCGACTATTGTTTGGACGCATGGGCCGGCAAGGATAGAGAGGAATTTGAAAGGCATCTCGAAACGTGTGAAGTGTGCCAGCGTGAGCTGAGGATTGAAAAGGCAGTAGAAAATGAGCTGTCTGAGGAATTCGATCCTGGATTCATTGAAAATAGAGTAAGGGTGCGCTTGCAGCTGTGGCAGGCTCAAGACATACGGTCTTTCTGGCTGTACACGTTTCGAGTGGCAGTGTCTGGCATTGCGGCGGCAATCGCAGGTTTTGTACTGATCCCCATGCTGGTGCGATTTCTGTCCGGTGTTTCCCCGAGTCTGAGTCGGTATATGCAAGGCGCAGCAGAGCTGCTCGGCCAGCTGGCTCCAGGTAATGCATTTCTTGCCATATTAGGCGTCGGTTATGTCGCCATCTTTGTTGTGTCGATGTATTCGCTGGCCCAGATCCGGCGTTAGGATTTCGCAACCTTCTTGTAGTATTTATTCATCATCCCCACCACAGATTGACACCATTGATATGTTGTTTATAATACCTAAGATTCAGAGTGCAAGTCATGACATTTTGTGATTTCTGCGCACCGAAGGAGGAAATATGAAAGCAAAGTCTATTATCATTATTGTGCTTGCGATAATAGCCCTCATACTTATTGTCCAGAATACTGAGGTCGTCCCCATACAGCTGCTATTATGGCGGATTTGGATGTCACGTATCGTCTTGATTATATTGATGCTGGCGATCGGGTTCGGTATAGGTTTCGCGCTGGCAAAACTTGGTGGCCGGAAAGGACCCAAGACCGAGAAGTCTTAGACCATTATTTGACCTTCTGCTCATAGATTCTGGTAAGTAGACCGAAGGTGACCATGAAGATTGACTTAAGCGATAATGTGATTCTCGTGACCGGTGCGGCCGGCGGGATCGGTGAGCCGATAGTTCGTTCCCTGGCTGAATACGGGGCGACCGTGGCGGTACATTTCAACAAGAAAAGCGTCGAGGCCGAGAGATTGGCCGCAGCCGTGGGTAATGATTCACGGTCTTTTCACGCTGATCTCGCAGAGCCCGAGAACGGCGTGATGTTGTTCCAGGAAGTACTGAGCACTTATGGGAGAATACACACGCTGGTGAATAATTCAGGTGTATATTTGCGTTCGCCCAACGATATGGGCATCCGGGAATGGCTGACCAAATGGGAAACAACGATTGCGGTCAACCTCACGGCCGCTGGCGTGCTTTGCCGGGAAGCCGTGAACCACTTCAAGAAGCACAACGGAGGACGGATAATTAACATTGCTTCGCGGGCCGCGTTTCGGGGCGACTACGAAGATTACTTCGCGTACGCTGCTTCAAAAGGCGGGATGGTAGCGTTGAGCCGGACCATAGCCCGGACTTGCGGAAAATACAACATAAAATCGTTTGTAGTAGCGCCGGGGTTTGTGCGGACCCCGATCGTGGATGAATACATAAAAAAACATGGAGCAGAATCAATAATGGAAGAACTGGCGCTTGGTGAGTTGACTACACCAGAGGACGTGGCGCCGACTGTGGTTTTCTTGGCGAGCGGATTAATGGATCATGCAACTGGCTGCGCGATCGATATCAACGCTGGCAGCTATGTTCGATAGGAGTAGGCATGGATAGGAATGCTGAGGTTGTGAAAAAATTCTGGCAGATATTTGATGAGGCGCGCTTCGATGATGTTGCTGAGCTGCTTGAGCCGGACTGTAATGTTTACTGGCCGAATACCCGGGAATTGTTCAAGGGGCGCGATAAACTCATCGATGTGAATAAGCGTTATCCAGGAAGATGGTACATGGACGTGGTGGATATTATCGCCCATGGCGCCATGGTAGTCTCGGTCGTCAAGGTGTACTCCAAGGAAGATAAGCATAGCTTCTACGCGACTTCATTTTTTAAGTTCAAGAATGGTTTGATTTCCGAGATCACCGAATACTGGGGCGACATTACTGAAGCCCCAGCATGGCGTCTTGCCGAGGGGCTATCCGAGAAGTATTGATGTGGAATCAATTGTCTGGATAACATGAAAGGGGATTGCAGGATGGACAATGGTAAAATCGGTCTGCGGATTTCTATTACGGTATGCTTCCTGGCGGGATTTGCACAAGCCGGAAACGATGCTTCTCTGCCGGTGGGTCATGTTCGACATGACGGAGAGAAAAGGGTGTATGATGTCAAGAGCTTGACCCCGCCATTGATCGATGCGTTTGTTGCCCCGGATAGCGCAATGCGCGGACTGGCTTTTGACGGACAATACCTGTGGGCGGCGAACAGCGGTGACGGTAATAGCATGTTCGGGTCGAAGATCTACCGGCTCGATCCGGATAGCGGCACCGTACTGAATACCTATAGCGGTATAACCGATCATCCTTGTGGTTTGGCTTGGGATGGTCAGTATTTGTGGCATTCCACGTATGTCGGAGGGATCATCTATCAGCTGGATACCTTGGGCTTGAGCGTCGTTAGATCCTTTGCGGCACCGACTACGCACCCGTTCGATCTCGCCTGGGACGGTGCTCACCTCTATGCGGTAAGAGGAAACGAGCCTTACATATCGGTCATCGATACAAGTAATGGTTTGGAGATAGACTCGATCGAGGCAACATACACCTCGCCGAATGTCCGGCCCTTTGGTTTGGCGTTTCTCGGCCGGGCTGCTCCTCAGTTATTGACGTGCGATGGTAATTACGGCTCTAACCTGGTGAATTCGTGGAGCTTCAATGCTGGCGCATGGGTCGATCAGTGGGCTGGAGAGCCAACCGTGTATCCTTCAGGCCTTGCCTATGATTCAGTGAGTGAGCGTTTGTGGGTATCATGCTACGACCTGGATTCGATTTATGTATACGACATGAGTCAGGTGGGAATTTTATCATATGAGACTGGACATACCGCTACATTCCATCTCGAAGCCCGACCCAATCCATTCAACCGATCTACGAATATACGATTCATGATACACGATCCAAGATGCATGGATGAAAAATCTCGAATTTCGAATTTCGAATTGCGGAAACAAGCCACGGCAGATAGCAGGGGTTCAGTGGGCAGTGTATCAGAAGATCCAAATTCAGAGCTGAAGGTCTATGATGCCAGTGGCCGGATGGTCAAGTATTTTCCACTACATACTACATACTACAAACTACCTACTGAAGTATGTTGGGATGGTACTGACATGTACGGAGCGTCGTTGCCGCCGGGAGTGTACTTCGTGAGATTACAGGGCGAAGTGGCGTCAGTCAAACTGGTGAAGTTAAAGTAGCACAATCCATGATAAAACCCGTAACGCGTTAGAATAGCCGAGCAGGAATGAGAAAACTCGCATACGTGATCACCTTGGTCGTCTTCGTTTTCAGTTGTGTTGCCGTATATTCGGTGATCAGTGATGTGTTGGGCGATCAGGGACAATTCCTCCTGTTGCGGTTTCTGCTCAGCCTGTTGGGTATCATAGCCTTCATCATGTTAATGCGCAAGAAAAATATGTTCGCCGTGCTCAATATCATGTGGTTCTTGCCTCAGATCATCGTCCTTGCCGAACGTTTCGTCGATCCATTGTACGACGGGTATGCTGAGCGTACAATATACGACCTAACGCTTTCGATCAGCAGTGTCTTTGTGATCGGTATTGAGAAAGCCCCTGATGTATTTCTGAGGATTGGTTTCAATCTGGTCGGGATAGCCGGGTTCGTCCTTAGTCTCATGGTGGCGCTGGCATTATCAGGCAAGAGAGGTAATGGGGTCAAATCTTGACTATTGACAAATCCTTCAGTCTTCTCTCTATCTCTGCATACTTCGATGCAGTTGTGGGTTTATGTAGTAGCTTCTTGCTGAGGCGAAAACGTAACTTGCTGATGCCTGAATAACTTATCCCACCTAAGATCTTCCCGATCTCTGATTGGGTCATATTCGAATAGCGATACAGGAATTCGCTGACCATTCCCCGCACTTCACTGTCGCCATAATAGCTAAGAATACTGTGTTCATCCACTGAATATACGTCGGCAACGCATTTCATCACAGTTGCAGGTGAAATATGTTTGATGGTAATCTCGCGATATGAAGGTTGTTCCTGTTTTGAGCCCTCTTCTATGCATTCCGCGCGGATTATTTTCACGAAGCTTTCGTCACCGAGAAGCGTTCCGTATTTAACATCCTTGAAGGGATTTGTGACCTTATGTTTCAGTCCATCGATAATAAATCGTCGGTAAGCAACTCGTCCCCCAATCATCATCAAGATTCTGTCGTAATATATAAACCGGTTCATTCGCTCTTTATCAATATAGCCAGGGAGGCTAGCCCACTTGTATGATGACACATAAAGCCATCGACGCTGGAATTCAGCCTTTGAAAAAGAGGGAGTCCGGACGCTGTTCAAATGTATGTAGCGTGATACCTCGAGAAGATAATTGTCTGCATCAATCAAAATTGACTTATAGCGCCCTTGGAAGAGATGTCCACATCTATTGTGTTGGTTGTTGAACCATCCTGTATAGGTTACATTAAATCTACGCATGAATTCTGCACAATTTGCTTTTTGCGTTTGAATAAGCAGGTGGAAATGATTGCACATCAGCGTGTAAGCATGTAGCTTTACCTGATACATTTCTAGTGAATCAGCAAGAAGTGAGAGAAACTTTCTTCGATCATGATCATGATAGAAGATTCTTTCTCTAGCGTTGCCTCGACACATTACATGATAGTGTGCGCCAGGAAATTGTATTCTAAGCGGTCGAGCCATCCAACAAAGTAGTCGCGTCGGTATGATTGTCAATAGTCAAGATTTGACCCCAGTGAACCAAACACCGGGTTGGCGTGTCTAATAAACATTGACAGGAGGAGTATAGCATGAAGTGGTTATTAATTGGGGTGGTACCATTGCTTATGGCAGCGGTTGTTTGCCGGAGTGAGGGTGCCAACCAGGAGAAAGAGAGTATTGTCATGAATGATTCCAAATATGAGAAGGCGACTTTCGCTGGTGGTTGTTTTTGGTGTATGGAACCACCGTTTGAGAATTTGGACGGGGTAGTCAAGGTGGTCCCCGGATACATTGGGGGCAGCAAGGAGAATCCAACCTATAACGAAGTATCGAGGGGCAATACTGGACACCTCGAAGCAGTTCAGATCACATATGACCCTGAAAGAGTCAGCTATGAAAAACTGGTGGATGTTTTTTGGACGCAGATCGATCCGACCGATGAGAGTGGTCAGTTCGTGGACCGCGGCTCGCAATACAAAACGGCGATCTTTTATCACGATGATGCACAGAAGCGTATAGCTGAAGAGTCCAAAGCCCGGCTTGACAAATCAGGAAGATACGATAAACCAATCGTCACCGAAATCCGGCAATACACCAAGTTTTTTGAGGCTGAAGATTATCATCAGGATTTCTACAAGAAGAGCCCGGATCGATACAAGAGTTACAAATTCTTTTCGGGTCGCGAGCAATTTCTGAAGCGGATCTGGGGTGATGATAATAAGGAGGAGTCTATGTCGAAGGATGAGAATTACGGAAAACCCTCGGACAAGGAGATAAAGGAAAGCCTCACGCCCAGGCAGTACGAGGTTACACAGCAGTGCGGGACTGAACCACCATTTCAGAATGAATACTGGAATAACAAGCGCGAGGGAATCTACGTTGATGTTGTTTCTGGAGAACCACTTTTCAGCTCCCAAGACAAATATGATTCGGGCACAGGGTGGCCCAGTTTTTTCAAGCCAATCGACAAAAGTCGCATCGTAGAGAAGGTTGATTCCAGTCACGGTATGGTCCGCACTGAAGTGCGCAGTAAATCAGGTGATTCACATCTCGGACACGTTTTTGATGACGGGCCTAAGCCAACTGGATTGCGCTACTGCATTAATTCCGCATCGCTACGCTTCATACCGAAAGAGGATCTGGTAAACGAGGGGTATGGCGAGTATAAGGAGCTTTTTGACGAATAAATCCTGACTAGAAGACGCATAAAAAGGGACGGCATTGCCGTCCCTTTTTATTTTGAATACGTATGCATCGTAGTACAGTATTTTCAGTCTGAGCCTTCGTTGACAAACGAGAGATTATTGACTATACTGCAGGGTACCCTAGAGTCACGGGGAGTTAG
>JASFEK010000008.1:0-22225 GCA_050124875.1 Caldifarciminota bacterium
AATAAGAGGTATCACCGGTAATCTCGTAAAAGCGACACCATACCCAGATCGCCTGTTGAGTATTGTCGGTCTCCACCACTGAAAGTTGATCCTCACCTTCAATTATGCCCCCGAATTCAGGATCCATGGGATCTGAAACCTGCATGGATGCTACAAAAGCAGCGGTCTGGCAGAGTTCATGTATGTAACTCCACCGCTGCCATTCGCCCCGTAGTACGTCCACATCGCCTTGCATCACCGCGTTGCCACGCGGGATCGAATCGGCATTTATGAAATCCTGCTCAGTCCAGAACGAAGTTGAAAAACCGGTGACGACCAACGATAGCAAAACAATCGTACATCTTTTCATGGTTCCTCCCCGTATTCGTATTAATACTTGCGCTACTAGTTAATGAACAATCAGCAGAAAATTTTACTTGCCGTGGCGGTAATGTCAACATCGAGCGGTACACTGACCAGCTGTTGACCAAAGTGATCAAAAAGCTATAATACGCATGCCTATGAAATCAAAGAAGGGACGAATCGAATGACAACAGCAATAAGCGCCGCATTGCTGGCCATGATGCTCATCGGAGCAGCCGATACCATCAACAAACGTGCGCGGCAGCGAGCAGTACCCATTGGTTCCTATTTGATCGTCCAATCCATATTCTACACTCTGATCATCCTACTCCTGGTTTCATTTTCCGGCGGGATCAAATGGCAGCGTGCTGATCTGGTCTTCGGCCTGCTCGGTGCGGTATTTGGTTTCACCGGGTTCACTCTGATGCTACACAGTCTTACCCACGGACGCGCCAGCGTCAACTACGCGATATTCCGCTCAAGTTTTGTTTTCTCATCAGCCGCTGCGTTACTGATGCTGAACGAAAGGCTAGTCATCAGCAAGATCGCCGGCATTGCTCTAGCTGTTTTCGCAATAGTCCTGTTCTTCTATGAACCGAAACGACAAACCGTGGTATTCAAGTCCCTGATCACGGCATTGATCGCCATGTTTGTCGCCGCCGGGTTTCAGTTAATCGTTAAGATATCAACGAGAGCCTTCAGTTCTCCGCTTTCGTTCATACTGCTCATGAACATATTCTTCGCTATCTTTGTCCTCGCGTACAACATAATACTAGGCAGCTTCAAGTTCCCAAGATCAACCTTCCTTCTTGCGCCATTCAACGGTATGCTCATGGGATTGGGCACTTTTTTCTATGTAACCGCGCTGCAGAAAGGTGATTTGAGCACCGCTATACCCATCATCCAGTTGAGTTTCATCATAACTGCCATCCTGTCCACGATCTTTCTGAAAGAAGAAATCCCAATACGTAAGGTATTTGGCATCATTTGCGCGGCGATTGCCATCATCATCCTTGGTATCTTCTGAGGTGACACTTGATTAGTTACCTGGGAGAAATCGCCGCCATGGGCACTGCTCTGTGCTGGTCATTCGGCTCTATCTTCTTCACGATATCATCACGCCGCCTGGGCTACAGTCTGGTCAATCGAATGCGCCTTGCAGTGGCCCTTGTGCTCTTAATACTGGCACATCTAATAACGCATGGTCGCTTCTTCCCAGTTGAGATCACTGGTTATCACTGGTTCTGGTTTGGGTTATCCGGTATTATCGGGTTTGCGATCGGAGACATGCTGCTCTTCAAGGCTTTCGTAATGCTCGGCGCAAGAGTCGCCATGCTCTTAATGGCCCTTGTCCCGGTCTTCGGTGTAATCATTGCCTGGATATTCCTCGGTGAAAAGCTCAGTCTTACCGAACTCCTGGCCATTTCGATCGTCATTGCGGGAATTATCTGGGTTGTGTCTGAACGGAAGAACAATGAACACCCGAGAGACCACTATATTATCGGCATTCTATGTGGCGTGGGCGGAGCACTGGGACAAGCACTCGGATTGATCCTGTCGAAAAAGGGATTGGGCAGCGACTACTCGGCCCTTTCAGGCAACATCATCCGGGTACTAGTGGCGACCTGCGTTCTGTGGTCGATTACGCTCATCCGGGGCAGAATACGGTCGACGGTCAAGCAATTGAGCGATATACGAGGGGTTGCTGCCTTAAGCGGAGGAGCGTTTTGCGGTCCTTTTCTGGGCGTCTGGCTATCATTGGTTGCCGTGCAGAATACCTATGTGGGTATTGCTTCGACGCTGATGGCCCTGCCCCCGATATTCCTGATCCCCCTGTCACATTGGATATTCAAGGAAAAAATTAGCTTAGGGGCAATAATTGGCACAATTGTGGCAGTTATCGGCGTCAGTCTAATATTCCTGTTGTAGCTGCAAAACCGACAAAAATACACAAAACCAACCTGCTATATTCTGTAGACTTTCTGACTATTGTATGCTGGCTAAAAGTGGTAAAAGTATGCGCCTGTTTCCATGCACCAGATACGGCAATTTCGAATCTCGAATTTGCTTTTCTAGTAACCCCAAATCTCGTGCATGTATACCGTTCGCCGGCACTGAGGACACAAGTATCTCAGATGCTCGGTACGGTACGGTGGCGGATCAGCACTCTTGGGGACCGATTCTTCTCCGTATTCCTGAGACAGCACCAAGAACAGATTCGGATTCGCATACGCAAGCTCACCAACCCGCTTGGCAATCCATAACAATTGCGCCCGAGTGGTGATAACCTCGCCGCAGCGTTCACAGAAAACGAGCTCTTTCTCTATGCCCTCTTCATACCCATCCCGCGTTATTTCGGCCAGATCGTATTCTTGTGTATGTTTGATCCCGTCCTTGGTCGTGCAGTATGCGACACATTGGCCACAATAGATACACTTCTCAGGATAGTACATCTCACGTCGTATGCCCTTTGTAACATCATCTCTCTGGGCACGGGCATTTGCGGGGCACACTTCAACACACGCGCCACATAGAATACACTTGTTAAAATCGAATTCGATCTTACCCCGGAATGTCGGAGCTGCAGGTGAAGGTTTGAACGGAAACTTCGATGTGAAGGGACCCAGGAATATCGCCCTTATCGCCTCGCCGAGTTCTCTCAACTTAGGTTTGCGCATTACTTGTCCTCCTGTTCGATTTGTTCACCGCCGAGCTTATCGGTGCCATAGTGATCAATGACCGTACCCTTCCATAATTTTGTACCGAAGTGCAATGAACCCTTCATTAGGGCATGCGCCGCCACCGGACTCGTCAGAAGCAATACACCACCGCAAATGAGAGCCTTTACACCCATGGGAGTAA
Source organism: Caldifarciminota bacterium (assembly GCA_050124875.1). Lineage (GTDB taxonomy): Bacteria > Hydrothermota > Tepidihabitantia > SM23-42 > SM23-42 > SM23-42. The sequence continues at coordinate 3,205 of JASFEK010000008.1, forward strand.
ACCCCTTGATCAGGAATATACCGATCATGATACCGACTGTACCGAGGGTCACGCATTTCGTTGAAGCCTGAAGACGGTTATATACATCAGGGAAGCGTATCAACCCTATCGCACCCAAGAGGTCAAATAGAACTCCAATCCATATGATGATCCATCCGATAGTGCTAATCATCGAGACTCCTTTTTTCAAGATACTTGGCAAGAGCAATCGTTCCGATGAAGCTGAAGAGCGCTAAGGAAATTGACAGATCGATCAAGTAAGGCAAATCGTAAAACAACGCACTCAGTCCGGTTATGCCCACAAACAGAATACCCATGATGTCAACACCAACTGCCCGATCCGAGATCGACGGCCCCTGATAGATCCTGAATAGACAGAGAAACCCGCCAATTGCTAGGATAGTGATTAACACGCTCATTCGAATATCCTCCTTAGAAATACTTCAAAACGTGAAGCGATGATCTTCGAGGCTTCGCCCAGATCAGACGATTGAACCCAGATCCAATGGATATACAGGTAATCCCCGTCGATTTCGCAGGTCATGGTTCCCGGTGTCAGGGTGATCGAATTGGCCAGAAACACCTTTGCGATATCAGTCTTCAGCATTGTCCTTATTTTAACGATGCCCGGTTTGATCGGTCGTTCCGGATGAAGTACGCGGTAGGCAACATCGATGTTCGCCTTCACCATATACCAGAGGAAGATCGGGATATACAGAACAAGCCAGAAGAGCCTGTGCAGCTGCAGGAATTTGATGGGCCGACTAGTAAAGTACCCGCCGAAGAAGATCGTACTAATGAGAACAACGACTGCACCGGCGATCAGGTGGTCAACTTTGACACTCAATGTTAGAAGCAACCAAAACCCGAAGGCAATTACGAAATAGATGATATATCTCATTCGGCCTCCTTAGAAACCAACAGCAACCGAGCCAAAAACCAGACTCGCATATTCAGCACCCCTGAGTAGAGCATTTGACGCGGGGCCAACGATGAATTCAATGATCTGCTGGAAACCGATACCGAACAACACGATCAAGACGACCAGAAAAACCATTGCTATACGCATGGTGAAGGGAGCCTTGCCCGCTTGAACCTTACCTTTTTTCATGAAGACGTTGTTTTCGATCTTCAACAAGTAGCCCAAGGTCAGAACACTCAAGACAATGGCGACGATCGCCAGCCACAGCATCTGCGCCCTCAGGGCACCCCATATGATGTAATACTTGGCAAAGAAACCAACCAATGGCGGCAAGCCAATCAGCGACATGCTACCAAAGCGGAAGCTCCAAGCCGTAGTCGACATCTTCTCACCCAATCCAGCAAGCTTACGAATATCTCTGGTACCTGTAGCGTGCACGACCGACCCTGATGTTAAGAACAATAACCCCTTGGCAAGGGCGTGCGCGAGTATATAGAAGATAGCGCCGGCAACGCCGTAGTAGTTACCGATACCGAAACCCAACATGATGTAGCCTACCTGGGAGACGCTTGAGAAACCCAGAAGGCGCTTGTAATCTTTCTGGCTCAACGCCGTAACGCCGGCAAATACAATAGAAAGCAAGCCTATGCCAACCAGTACATTGAAGAATACCGGGGCGTTCGCACGGCTCAGTCCGAACACATTGAACACCAATCGCGCCATCGTGTACATACCGAGCACCTTGATGAATATTCCGGAGAGAAGGCTCGATATCGGAGCCGGCGCGGCGGGATGTGCATCGGGCAGCCATGAATGGAACGGTACAAATGCGGCCTTGATCGAGAAGGCAAATAGCAGCATACCAAGAACCATCCAGAAGAACGGTGTATGACCGATTATCTGTAGTGTGTTAGTGATATCTGCCAGATTCAACGTGGAGGTCTTCGCATAAATGAGCGCAATTGCCAAAAGGAAAGTCAAGCCGCCAATCTCACCCATCACCATGTACTTAAAAGATGCTTCAAGCTCTTCGGCGTCGACCCCAAAAGCTACCAGCGCATACGAGGAGATTGCCGCGATCTCAAGGAACACGAACATGTTGAAGAGGTCACCGGTGATCGAAATGCCCATCATACCGGCGGTTATCAACATATAGAGAGTGTAGAATTTCCACTGACCGGTGTAATGCGACATGTAGCGAAATGAAAAAACCGCGCCCGCAAAAACGAGTATCGAAATCACGAGGGTCATGAATGCAGACATTGAATCAAAAGCCATCACGATACCGAGCGGAGGCGGCCAGTTACCCATTTTGTAAACGAGCATCGGGAATTGCTGCGTTACGGCGACCCCATAGAGGGCAAGGATGAAGAGCGCAAATGACACCAGTGTTACGAAGATCCAGATGATGGATTTCGCGAACTTACCCAGGATCGGAATAATGAAAGCAGCAACCAAAGGTATGGCAAAATACAGGGGTATGAATGTCACACTCGCCTCCTTATCCTTTCAACCTTCTGATCTCTGCAATGTCAAAGGTCTTATAGCGGTTGTAGATACGCAACACGACACTGAGCATGAGGGCAGTTGTTCCCAAAGCGATCACGATTGCAGTGAGAACCAGGGCCTGGGGAATGGGATCAACGAACTTGTGGGGCATATCGACCTTCGTTATGATAGGCGCAAGCATGCCGCTACGAAAACCGATCAAGGCGAAGAGGAGATTTATTGCGTATTCGATAAAGGCAAACCCGATCACGATCTTGATCAAGTTCCGCTTGGTGACAATCGCGTATAACCCAATTAAGAACAGAATAAAACAGCTCAGGAATATTATCATATTTGTCTCCTCAATCCTCCATCACATACTTGAATGCCGCGAGGGCAAGGAATATGGAAAAAAGACCAGCGCCGACCTTTATGCCGATCGCGATGTTGCAGAATGGAATTATGCCTGCGCTCCACAGATGCAGCGGAGTACCCTTGGGTATGAAATTGATGAAGAATACTCCGGCCAGGAAGAGACCGGTCAAGGCGATACCGATGAATAAGAGGGCACCTATGCTCTCGAATATAGAAGCGCCCTTTTCTGATTTCTTCTCGCCCCGTGCATCACTGCCAAACGCGAGTATTCTCAATATCAATGCACCGGCGATAATCACACCACCCGCAAAACCACCACCCGGGGTCAAATGACCGTGCAATATGATGTAGATACCATAGACAAAGATAAACCCGATGATCACCGTCGTTATCGTTCTTACGATCAGGCTCATTCCCTTCATTTCTTCCTCCCCACGCTACGCATGATGGCCGCGACACCAATGACCGAAGTGAATAGCACAGTCGCCTCCCCTAGTGTATCGAGTGCACGAAAATCGAGTATGACATCGGCAACAAGATTCGCACCGCCGGTCCTGGGTAGACCCAGTCGTATGTACTCACTTGCCACCTTCATGGTCGCATTACCGAATGCAGGTAGCTCTTGCAGGGCACGCGTAATACCGATCAGAAAGAGAATTGCGAAGAAGGAGAAGAGCACGATCGACAAGATGTGTGCACCGGATAGCTTCTTCCCAATGGTTTCATCGATATGCGTTGTACGGAAGATCACGGCGACGAAAATGACGATCGTGACTACTTCCACTACGATCTGCACAATAGCCAGGTCTGGAGCTTGAACGAGGATGAACATGATCGCAACGGAAAAGCCCACGGCTCCCAGTGATATCACTGCAGCCAGAAGGTCTTTTATCTCGGTAGCAACGAAAGCGGCAACGATCATGAAAACAAGAAACAGATAGAGTTCAATCATTCAGGCCTCCCTAGAAAACTAATATCAGCAGTATTATTATACCACCGAGAAAAATCCAACCGACATAATTGTATAACTCACCCGTATGCAGAATGGACGTCAGCCGACCGACGGCCTCTACGATTTTGCCGACGACATTGAATAAGCCAGTAATAACCCGATTGAAGACGTCGCGGGCAAGTACAGCAATTCCATTGGCCGCGGCGCGCAGATAATTGTAGAAGTCGAACGCACCGCCCTCGCCGAAATCATATGTCTTCTTGAGCATGTCCACGCTGTCCATTGAGGTATAGAAATCCGTTCCGGTTATTCTTGCTGCTTCCTCGTCAAGCAATTCACCACCCACGAATACCCGGGATCGTCTCGGTTTCATGGCGGTCCCCAAGAGGTAAACGATGACACCTAAGACGATGCCCACAATGATCAGGATTGTGGCAAGTGTCGGTGACCAGAAACCGATTTCACCGATCTCTAATCCTAAGCCCGGCAGGATCAAGTACTTAAGCGGTATAGCCTGTGCAAAAATACCGAACACAATACATGCCAAGGCAAGTATCAGTGCTGGCATGACCATTTCGAAACGTGCCTCACGCACCTTACTCAGTTCCTTCGGTCTTTCCCCCAGGAAGACTGAATGCGCCAACTTCAGATTATATGCCAGTGTCAGAATACTGCCGAACATGGCACAGATGAGGAATATGAACCAAACATTTATCCTCCCGCCCATTTCGATCAGGCCCTGATAGATCATCCACTTCGAATAGAACCCGTTCAATGGAGGAACACCGGATATCGCAAGGGCCGCGACGATAAACGCGAAAAACGTCACCGGCATCTTCACGCCTAATCCGCCGAGCGAATCCATGTTGGTCGTCTTGGTCCGGTATTCAACCGACCCCACGGACAAGAAAAGAGCGGACTTGTAGAGCACATTGTTCAGCATGTGAAAGAGTGCACCGGCGATCGCAATGGGCATACCAGTACCCACACCAAGCACCATATAGCCTGCCTGAGAAACAGTAGAAAATGCGAGAAGCCGCTGTGCATCCTTCTGCCATAATGCCATGACTGCCATGAAGATGATCGTCACGGAACCAATGATCATCAGAGCCAATTGCAGGGGAACGTATTTAGAGATGTCGAATATGTGATAAGATAGCCTCATCAAGAGATAAAAGCCGAGCAGCTTATCCAGGCTGCCCGGAATAAAGGCCATGGTCGATGCCGGAACAGATTTCGCTGCTTCGGGAATCCACGTATGTAGCGGCACGGCCCCCAGCTTGGCCAACACGCCGGCCAAAACCGTCAGATAGGAAACAATGAGCCACGGATCGGCAAAGAGGATTTTTGTCTCTAAGGGGAAGTTGACGTTGCCCGTACGTATGAAGAATATCACTATGCCGAGCATCATGACATAGTCAGACACGCCGATTATCGTTATCGCCTTGCGTGCCGCATCCGAGCTGTTAGTCTTGCCTACCTGCAGTATGCCGTAAAGCGAGAACACAAGAACATTCCAGAACAGAAGCAGAAAAATGAGGTTACCGCTAAGCGCAACACCATTCGCCGCCGCCACCGTAAGCGCCAGGTACAAGTAGTATACCCTCTCGCGCGGCATCTTTGACATGGAGCGCAACGAGTATAGCCATATCAACAATGCAAAGATGGCATTGAATAGAATAATGAACCCGGACAGACCATCAGCATAGAATCGGAAATCAATGCCGATGAGTGAGGCAACATTATACGAAATTATCTGGGTCCTGGTCGCGATGAAGATCCTTATTGAATAGAAGAGCGTGAGCAGAAAAGCAACCAGGTCAAATTCCGTACGCAGGCGATTGATGAGGAAACCTAACAAACCAATAAATATCGGAACGACAATTACTAGGTATATCTCATTCATTTCTATATTCTCCCTGAGATCAGATACTGTACAGGCTGATAAAAGAAGATACCAAGCAGTAGTGAAACCAGGGCGAGGATCAAGGTGACTGCTACCCCTGCGTAATTAGGCCGCTTGGCACGCAGTTTGTGAACGTCGCATCGGTCACCAAAGAACAACTCGTGATAGAATCTGGCGTTGTAGAGCAAGGTGAAAACGGCAGCCACAATTGCGCCGACTCCGAAAAATGCGGTTTTCTCAACCGCGGCCAATACCACGGTCAGCTTTGAGAAAAAACCGAACATCGGGAAGAAGCCAACGATAGAACCGGCCAAAAGTGCCATCGAAACACCCAAAACCGGCGACAGCTTGAGCAAACAAGCAACATTCCTCAAATCATCTTCGCCCGTGGCATCCTCAATAACACCGACACCATAGAACAAACCAGATTTGGCTAAGGCATGGGCTGCTATGTAGAGCACGCCACCCAACAAACCATAGGTTCCTCCCACGGCCAGTGCCAGCATAACGAAGCCGAGCTGACTTATCGTGGAAAACGCCAATAGGGTCCTGAGTTTGTTCGCCCGGAGGGCCACTCCACCACCAATGATACTCGATATGATGGCGATCCACGCCACCGCATTGAAGAAACCGGGCACCGCGTAGTTACCCGTGGTGAAGAGCCGCAGGAACAGAATCGCTCCGAGATTCTCGGCTACGCCAGCAAGACTTGCTCCGATCGCAGATGGTATCGAACTATAGGCAGGTGCCAGCCAAACATGGAGTGGGATCGTGACTGATTTTGTCAGAATGCCGATCAAAATCAGCACCGCTGCCGTATCGCTGATCACATTTATGGAAAACAGGTCAAACGTACCGTTATCGATGTAGACCATAACGAGTCCAACGAACATGATCGTCGCAGCCGCGAAATTCACAAGGAATGTGAAGGTCCCAGCACCTATCTGATCTGCGCCACGGTAATAGGCAACTGCCCGCCAAACGGCGAAGGTGGAAATCTCCCACAGAATATACATCATCAGGAGATTATGAGACAATGCTACGCCGACACCCGACCCTACGATCAACAGCAACATCAGATAGAATTCCAGCCGATGTCCTTTTTCTCTAGCGGTTGCCAGTCCGTATATCAGAGACATAAGACCAATGAATACGAATATTATGCTCAGGAAAATCCCATATTGGTCGAAGAAAAAGTCTAATCCAATCATCGCCGATATCTCCTTCTTAAACTTTCGGTCTTTTGCCTCGAAATCCGTAGTAGATCAGCGCCGTTTAGTATCTTTTTCCCGCTCTCAAAGACGACGGTCCGCTCAGTACAACAGTAACATGGATCTACTGCAGCAAGGACCAGGGCTGCATCCGCAATAGAGTATCCCTTGACCGCAACTACATTCGACGGTATGTTCATAAAGCTCGGCGCCCTTATCTTGTGCCGAATAGGCATATTTGAACCATCAGAACGTACATAATGGAATACCTCACCACGCGGTGCTTCGTGACGTCCGATACCTTCACCCGGAGGTATCTCATCGACGCGTGTTTCAATCGGTCCATCCGGCATATTCCTTAAGCACTGACGCACGATCTTGATCGATTCAAAGCATTCCAGGAGCCGGACCTTTGCCTTGGCCAGCACGTCCCCCTCATCAAAGACAATCATATCCCAATCGACCTTATCATAGGCATCGTAGGGGTCATCTTTGCGGACGTCTATTGCGTATCCGGAACCACGTGCGGTTGGGCCCAGAACGGCGTAACCAATCGCGTCTTCCTTGGTCAAAACGCCAACGCCGTCGAGCCGTGCCCGGATGACCGGATCATCGAGCACTGCCTTGGTGAACATCGTGTTCTTTTCCTCAAGCAGATCCAGGTATTTTTCGATTTTGGAGTAGTGTTCAGGCAAAATGTCACGACGTGCGCCCCCGATCTTGTTGATGGCGTAATGATTACGGTTACCCATGATCAATTCGAATATGTCCAGCAAGGGTTCACGGTACCGCCAAACCCACATCCAGACAGTGTTGTAGCCGATGAAATGACCAGCAAGACCGACCCAGAGGTAATGTGAATGGATGCGCTCCAGTTCACCGATGATGGTTCTGATATACTGCGCACGCGGCGGCGGCGTAACCTGCGCCGCATCCTCAGCTGCCAGAACGTAGGCATAAGGGTGCGAGTCAGAACAGATGCCGCAAATTCTTTCAACCAAGAAGGGAATCTGATCATATGTCATCTTCTGTGCAACGAATTCATGACCGCGGTGGTTATAGCCGATGTTGATCTCAAGATCGACGACCTTCTCGCCTTCAACGATGAGCTTGAAGAATTCCGGCTCCTCCTGCAAGGGGTGATACGGGCCAATCGGTACTATTCTCTTCAACGGTCCTCCTTGGTTTTGTCAACTTTGAGTTCCTTATGCTCATCCGCGTAGTCACGCCTCAATGGGTGCAGATCGGCCGGCCATGTCTCTGCGGTTAAAAGGGGCACGAGGTTTGGATGACCCACAAAATCGATACCCAATAACTCATGGATCTCTCGCTCGATCCAGTTTGCCGCAGGCAGAAAATCGGACAGACTCTTGGTCTTCAGATCATCCTTCGGGATCAATGTCTTGATGTTGTAGAATGTTCCACTCGCATCATGTGAGAAATGATACAATATTTCCATGCCATCACGCTTGTCAATGCCGGTCGCGATTGCCAGTCGAAATTCCTTCTCCTCAAACAAGAACTTGGCAAACTCGTATACCTCTTCCCGGGGGATTCTGATGTATGTGCGACGCGGTGCGTGGATCTTCACCGATGCGTTCGGGAATTTCGCACAAATCTCATCCAAAATTTCTTGTGAATATTCTTTTTTCATCATAACCTCTTTAGTGCCTTAACAACACCGCTGATTATCGCCTCTGGTTTGGGCGGACAACCCGGAATATACACGTCCACGGGAAGATGCTTATCATATGGGCCCACCACGCTGTAGGAAGGCGTGAACATATGACAGTCGCACGTGCATGTACCGACACCGATGACCAGACAGGGCTTGGGCGTCTGTTCGTAAACGCGGAGAACTCTGGGCAGAGATTTTCGGTTCAGCACTCCGGTGACGAGCAGTGCATCGGCATGCCGAGGTGAACCAACTAGAACAATACCGAAGCGTTCAACATCCCAGCGCGGCGTCAGGATATCCAGAATTTCAATATCACAGTTGTTGCATGAAGCTGCGGCTACATGAAATACCCAAGGTGATTTTTTCAGTCCCCAAAGTTTCGCATTCGCCATATCATTCTCCTTTATAGACCGTAGACTGCTAGAACCAGCCCGATGATCGACAACGCACCCAAACCTATCCAGAAGAACCTAAGGGCTTGATCGATCTTTATTCTCGGGTTGGTATTCTTCATAAGCACAATGAGCACAACAATCAATAGGAACTTAGGGATCGCCCACCAGTCGGCAAAACCTCCCCAGAGCAGTGAAATCAAGAAGAGCGGTAACAGAAATAGCATCATTGCACGTACAATCTTGTACATGGCTAAGGCGACGCCCGAATATTCGATGTAAGGACCAGCCATGATCTCTTGCTCGGCCTCGGGAATATCAAACGGTACAAATCCCAGTTTTGCTTGTGTTGACAGAAGTATCACAATTGCGCCGATGACGCCGGAAATGGAATATAGAAAGGGCCCGTTAGCCTGCTGCGCGAGGACAATATCGCCAAACCGAACACTGCCTCCGGCCTTTAGTATCACCGCCGCAATGGTAATCAGAAACGGTAACTCATAGGCAAAATACTGGGTCATCTCCCGGGACACACCAACACTCGCCAGTGAGTTTTTCGACACTGAACCACCAATCATTATGCCAAGCGGCGGCAAGGCAAGCAAGTAAACAATAACGATCAAATCGCCAACAAAGGTGCCGCTCGGATTGAAGTTCATGGAAAACAGCATCACGGCCAGAATGCTCATTGCTACCAAGCCAAGGAGCGGGGCCAACAGAAAGAGCACCTTTGAGCTGCCTTCGGGAATGATCGTCTCTTTCAGCAGCAACTTCAGGAAATCTGCATATGGCTGGTACCACGGAGGACCTACGCGCCAGTGAATGCGCGCTGTCACCTTTCGGTCGATCCAGGTGAGAAACAGTCCGACAACGGCAGTAAAAACAAAACCAGGAAATATAAGATATGAAAAAAGAATTCTCACAACAGTCATGCCTTTCTCCTGAAAAATAGATCCTTTGAAACCATTCTCATACCTACTTCGTGTCGCTCGATCTCTTCATCCGACATCCATTGCAGAGCACCAGAGGAACAGGCCGCGACGCATCTCGGACCCTCTTCACGATCTTCACACAGACTGCATTTCTGTGATAAATGTCTCACCAACGGGGAATCAATAACGCCAAAAGGGCACGCGTAAGCACAGCTCTTGCAGCCAATACAGACCATTGCCGATCGAATAACGAGTCCGGTCGTTTCGTCCTTGGTTATCGCTTCAACTGGGCATGCGGCAAGACACAGAGGCTGCTTGCAGTGCTTACAGGCCAGCGGCAGATAGGCAATGCCCGAAATATCTCCGTGTCGTATACGGGCCTCGCCCTTGAACGCCGCCCGGCAAGCTGCCTCGCAGGACCGGCATCCGCAGCACAAGTCAAGGTCCAACACTATTCTTTTCTGCATATTTTCACCTCGGTTGGAATGAAATTCAAATTCTTCGTGTCCGGATCCACTTCGTAAGCGAAAAGCCCTTTCACCGCTGGCGTTTCGGCTGCCACGGCCACGATCCCCTTACCGACATCCTCGGTCAGCTTCACCATCAAGTCAACGCTGCCGTGTTTCGTGGTAACCGTTGCCGTATCATTCGCTGTTAAGCCTGCTTCTGCTGCATCGCTCGGGCTAATCTTCAACGCCTCGGGTTCAAACAAGCCGAGGAAGTTATACGAAATCTTCTCCCCGATCAAACGCATGCCCTTCTTCTTCGAAACCACGCGCTCGGCAAGACCCTGCACCCGTTTAGAAATATCGATCTTCGCTTCGGGAGCTGCCGTCGGCTTGGCCACACCTTGCTCATCAGAAAGCATTTCAAGAATCGTATCTATCGCCCTAGCACCGCTCGGTGGCTCAACGTTCGCGGAGAGCTTTCTCTTGCCGAATGTGGTAATTACCGAACCTTCTTTTTCAAGGGTCAATGGCACGGGGAGCACGTTATGATCGCTGTACTTGATGGGTGAAGTAGCGTAGATATTTGCCGGTTTCAAATCATTAGCCAGTTGCGGATAGTAGAAGGGAAAAAGCTCACCGAAATTGAGTACATGCTTGATCTTCTTCTTCTTAACCATATCCAATACGTCAGAGAAACTCTTGAGCCCGTCGTAGGCGACGAACTCGACGAATGGCACGACCCTCATGCCGCTGAATTTCTGGAGACGCCGGAGCGCCTCGGCGACCAGTACTGGGTCGTATGTGTGACCGAAGGAAAGGCAGACAAAGAGCATGCCGTTCTTCGTATCCTTGAGTGTATTGGAAACCTCATCGATCACCGATGCATCGATGCCCGTTGCCTGGGCAACATCTACTCCATCGGTCTTCTGCTGCGCCAGTGCGAGCAACAAGAGCGGCTCGCTTCCCATGTTGACCTTCAAGAATCTATCGGCAAACCCCGCGGTATGCGTAGTCAATGAATCGATCACGATGAGATCATGTTTCTTGTCCTTCAACTTCCATTCTATGATCGACTTGGAAGACATGGGTGCGTAGTTGAAGGGATCCCCCAGGATGAGAATACGTTCTGCCTTCTGTACTTCAGATATCGAAAAGGGTTGATCGAAAAATCCTTTGAGATAGCTGTCCGGCTCAAAATAAGTCGAAGCGATATTTTCGATCCCGGCCTTTTTACAGAAACCGAGGATCTTCGCGTATTCTTCGGGCATGACATTCCGGTCAATCGTAACGGCAACGCTCTTGGGGTTTCCGACCACCTTACGCAATTCTTTGCCCATCTTGGACCAACTAACCTGCTTACCATGTTTCAACGGCATGGAAAGCCGCATTGGATGATCCATATACATGGCCGCGGCACTGCCTCTTGGGCAAAGCCTGCCTTCACTACTGCCCTTGCTCATGTACTCAACGCCCCTTATGCCGAAATCATCCAGCACTACACCGAAGTCGCAACCGTAGCTACAGAGCGGGCACAGCATCTTCCTTACAGTAATCGCTTTGGGATCGATGTTCTTCATAGAAACGGCTCCTCAATATCCTTTATCTCCTGCCAGGTAAGTACTGGCCCATCCTTGCAAACATAGTATTTACCCACTCGACAATGATTACACTTACCCAGCCCGCATGACATATTGGATTCCATTGAGAGATAGATGCTTTCGTGTTTGAACCCAGCCTCGACAAGCTTCTGGGTCGTGAATTTCATCATGAGTGGCGGCCCGCATACGACCGTCGGCGACTTCTTCACGTCGACTGGTATCTCATCGAGTATTACCGTGACAACGCCAACCCTACCCGGCCAAGAATCATCACCCACATCCACCGTAAACAGCATGTCCACGCCATCGATTTTCTGCCACTCGGGGATGAGATGCTTGTACACGATATCCGCAGGCGTACGCGCTCCGTATCTGATGTATATCTTCTTGTATGCTTTCAGGTCATGCAACAATGCAAGGAAAAGTGACCTCAGCGGAGCAAATCCCACACCGCCCCCGACGATGAACACCTCCTTACCCTTGAAATCATCCAGCGGGTATGGTTTCCCGAAAGGACCTCGGACACCGACCAGATCTCCTTCTTTCAGATCGAACAACGCATCGGTCACACGGCCCACCTTCATGATGGTGAATTCCAGATCGTCGTCGTATGGCGAAGAAGACGGCGTGAATGGCGCCTCACCTACGGCCGGTATGGTCAGTTCGGCAAACTGACCGGCTTCAAAATCAATTGGCCGGCCATCGAGTATGAATGTCGTGATATTAGGTGTTTCGGGAATGATCTTCTTGATCTTGATGGGGATCGGATAATATGGATTTATACGTTCCATAGAATCTCCCTTATATCGATTTTTGCAGAACAACCAAGCAGACATCTGCCACAACCCGAGCATGCATAGACCTTCTCGTACTTGTGGAAGAAATCGAACTTACACTCAAAGCGGTTCCAGAACCGCTCATCAATGCGGCTACGCGGATTGGCTCCGCCACCGACCCGTGCATACGCAGCGTAGTAGCATGCGTCCCACATTCTGACGCGCTCAACGTCTTTGCCTTTCTTGTAGTCACCCAGGAGAAAGCAATAGCATGTCGGGCAACCATGCAGGCAGGCATGACACTCGACGCATTCGTCGCGAGCGTCACGGATCTTTTGCTTGTCAGCTGCCGCCACCCTTGCCGGCAGGTCCTTCTTAAAGGGTTTCGTGTTGATGCCGTTCAGTTTCTTGGTCGCCTTCTCACGTATCGCCTTGCGCTCGTTCTCATGGTCATTCGTTGCCTCGACGAAAAATTCCTTGTGGGTTTCAATGATACCCTCACCCCTCTTGGTGAACACCTCGAACAGCAGGCCACCAGAAACCTCGGTGAAATTCAGGTCACTGACGCCATCACCGTACGGATTGAGACCCACGAGATTGCAGAAGCAAGAATCCTCGGGTTCCGGGCAGTCGGCCGAAATAATCAGTATCTTATCTCTTCGCTCTCGGTAAAATGGGTCAACCGGGTCCCATCCCATGAACACGCGGTCGTACACATCGATCCCCCGCAAATCGCAATTCTTGACACCGAACAAGATGCTTTTCGGCACGGGTTTCGCTTCGTCTTTGGGGAATCGCGCAACTGTGTCCCGGCTCGGAAAGAAGAAATGTTTAACATTCTCCGCCGTCCTGATCCTCTCGAAGCTTGGGTCAAGTGGTTTTTCCTCATCAAACTTGACCAGATGTGTCTTGCCATCCTCGAGTTGAGGGTAATACAGCGACCCATCTCTTGATAGTACTTTCATAAAGTCCGATAATTTATCTGGGGATAGTAGATAGGATTTCATAGAAGCCTATTATACGAATTTAACATACCCTGTCAACACCTTCCAGGATCACGAAAGCGTTGACCCTATTGAGCGAGCAGGCAATTCGATGTCGTATATGAAGCGCTGGAATTACAGACACAGAATGTTGTTGGGGGTTATCGTCGGAGTCTTGGAGATTATCTGAGTTGTTCAGATAATGCGTCATAGAGACTCATTATACTGAAACGCCTGGTCTTGTCAATATCATTCAGGACTGAAATCACCCGGTCCGCCGTATTCTTGACCTGCGACGAGAGATGCGTGTAGGATACGGCCGGCACCCCGAAGAAAAAGACACTCGCCACGCCACTTTCTCTCATCAATTCATACATTGCACCCAGCGAAAGGTTATGAGTAGACACCGAGACGGGGCTCATCTCGACAATCTCGTCATCCTTCAGCAAGACGGGCTCGGACTGACTGCCCGCGACCGTATCAAAGATTATGACCAGCTCGGGCACGCCATCAATGGCCTTCTGCACATAGTTCTCTGGGTGCATTCCGCAATCTATCTTCTTGATCCACTCACTTTCACGCACCTGGTCGACGATATACGGACCAAAGGCATCATCACCCCTTTCCTTGTTACCAATACCGAAAACTACCACACGCACACTGCATTATACGGGGTATCTTGCCCATGTCAATTGAAATAGCGCAAAACCAGACACGTATTGACAGAACGGACGAATCGGCTATAGTTGGTCTGATGTTGGTAAAAAAACTAAGCGAAATCGAGTCTTTTGTGGCTGGTGACGGATCAATACTCAGAGAAATAATCCATCCGGACAAACACGCAGTCAAAGTCGGTTACAGCCTGGCCTGGGCAGCGGTGAAGAAAGAAACCTATCCACATACGCTGCGACACGGCGAGGTATATCATATTGTCAAAGGCCGGGGCAGAATACACATTAATAATGAAGTAAGAGAGATTGTTGCCACCGACACCGTATATATTCCACCCGGAGCGGTTCAATTCATCGAAAACACAGGAGCAACCGAACTTGAGTTCCTTTGTATTGTTGACCCAGCATGGCAACCCGAGATCGAATCGGTGACCAAGAGCAGTCAGTGACCAACCATATGCATACGGGAATCCATGACCCCGGATGAGTACATGCAAGCATGGCCAGTACTTATCTCTTGAATATCTTTCTGCCCAAACCCAGGGTGATCAGGATCGGCAAACTAGGCAGTTTCCACTTTCCCGGCGGGTACTATGTGTATGTCGGTTCGGCAAAGAAGAACTTCCATCAAAGAATCGACCGGCATCTTAGAAAAAAGAAGAGGGCATACTGGCATATTGATCATCTTCTACGTTTTGGACGGGTGACCACTGTTTGGTCGTGCCCGTTGAGTGAAGAACAAACAGCTGCTATCCTGACCAAGAAAATGGACTCACCAGTACCTCGCTTTGGTGCGTCAGATAAACGCAGCAAATCACACTTATTCAACGGCAAGGTCGGCGTGAGCACGCTGGGGCTCGGCTTGAGCAGGGTTCGGTAATTGATCGACCCATGATGATATTACTGTTATTGCTGCTCAGCTCACAACCGGCCGAAATAGAATCCTGGGCGTTGGGCCGGCGCTTCAACCGTATGGAATGTCAGGATAACGATCTCTTTTTAGCACCCCGCATCGGGCAGAGTATCACGCAGCGGATCACCGCAGACAGCCTGAGACTGATTACAGTTACCGATCAGATCAACTACCGTATATACGACTTCAGAATGGCGCCCTTCGCCATATACATTAACCGGGGCAGTGCCTTGGACAAGTTTTTCACGAACTCGGGACAAAGGGAGACAATATATGCATCCCGTAATATTTCATCGTTCGACTTGACCCCCGACGACGAAATCGTATTGAGTGACCGGCAGACCCGTGAATTGATCTTCCTCGACTTTGCCTACGAGGTGAAATTCAAGATCGAGAATATCGGTATCGAGGACATACAGTGGCATGACACCCTGATCTATGCATTAGCCGCCACCCGTATTCATATCTACGACGAACATGGCAACCTCATTGAACAAAGAGCGATCCCCGAATCAAGTAACCGCATGGTTGTCGGCGATGACATGATTCTCATCTTCACCGAACAAAACAAACACCTTTATCGAGCCGGTGCCGAATGGCGGAGAATTGAATTCCCTTACGCCATTTCCGACATCTGCATAAAGAACAACTCGGTTCTTATACTAGATGGTAGCCGTAATTACCTACATAGCTATAACCGCGACGACTTCTGAACCTGTAACAATGGAGCTGGACTCCATGTATTACAGATATGAGGCAATACCGTATGATACGTCATTCTACGCAGTACCGACCGCCGCGCCAATCGATACTGTGGACAATGAAAAAGGTTCATTGAGAATCAGCGGTGCGAAAGATTTCTCCTTTGACGCTACCCAGGGCTTTGATCAAGGGCTGAAGGTCGATATAACCGGAGAAGTTGAAGGGGTGGGTATCGAAGGCAACCTATCAGACAAAGCAACCCCCTCTTCAACCGTGTACCTTTCTGAAATCGAACGGATCAGTCTGAGAGTCTTCACAAAGAACTTCTCCGGGGGCGTCGGTAACCTGACCCTTAACCTGCCTTTCGGGATAACGGATGAGATCAGGGGCGGCAGGATCGGAGTCCATACCGCCGACAAGAAGACGAACATATCCGCCGCCTATGCGATCAACCGTGGGGCATTCGTGCGCGACCGCTTCAGTGGTGAAGAAGGCAAGCAGAGCCCGTATTTCCTAACCGGGCCGGTGATCACCGGCAGTGAACGGGTGTACATCACACACGGCCTGGCAAGGCCAGTGATGCTGAGTCGGGACCTCGACTACACGCTTGACTATGAGAGTGGCATTCTGTCATTCACCAACCGTAACGTTATAACGGCTCACACAAGCATCGAAGTGGAATATCAACGGGCAACCGAGAATTATACCCAAACCTATGGCCAGGTCAGCGGTTTTTTGGATTTGAATAATGCAAAGACACACGCGCTCTATCGTTGGAGCACTGATGAGCGGGACAACCCCTTGACGTTCACGCTCAACCCAGCCGAGATCGAGAGCCTCACCCTCGCCGGTGACAGCGCACGGGTCCTGCACACCTATGCTGATACATCAGCCGAGGGAAGCTATGTCATACAGAACAACCAATTCGTATTCGTCGGCCAGGGTAATGGCGATTACGAAGTGACCTTCTTCTATGTGGGCGAAGGCAACGGTGAATACATCTATGATCCGGTACTCAGCGCCTTTACTTATCAAGGACCGCAGCAAGGCAACTACTCACCCACAAAGGCTCTGCCCCTGCCGCGCCGTGAGGAATTCGTCGGCCTCGGCGCCGAATTCTTAGATGCGGTGAACATAACGCTATTCGGTTCGCGACTCGACCTGAACACGTTCTCGAATATCGATGATGATGACAACAATGGATTCGGATATCAAGCACAGGTCGATAAGACGATCGGGTTTCTCTCATTGAAAGGCAATTACCTGAAATACAGTGATGATTTCTTCGCACCCAGGGGGCGGGCGGCGGTCGATTACCGGTATACCTGGAACACCGATGACACCCTTAAAGAACTGGCTGAGATATCGTTAGGTGCTGTACCATTAGGGTTCTTAAAAGTGGACGCTGGCTACGGTTACCTCAATCGCAAATACCGGCGCAAGTACTTCACGCTACAGCCATTCTTCTTCACGCTCGGCTACGAGGGCATCGACACCCTGGACCGGTTCATTGCAGGTTTCAGCAAGAGATACAAGGCCCTGGACGCCAACGGACGATACGAGAAGTACGGGTCAGTACAAATCCTCAACTACGGCACGCAATACGCATTCAATAAGAACGTCACCCTTGGATTGACCGGCACATACGACCGCGATACGATCGCATCGGGAATATCCAACACGCTGAACCTGACCACGCCGGTCCTCCTGCTTTCTGCCGGACACCGGTCAATCAGCGATACGACTTTCCTGTTCGGCTCCGCGGCCGTGAACTATCTGTATAAGGGTCTATCATTAAGCGGTGACCTTCAACAAAGCCAGCGTTATTCACAAAAACGTGACGAGGCATACGTGAAGGTGGATGACGGCAAGGGTGACTATGTATACGATCCGATCACGGGCACCTACATCAAGAAGGAAGGTGGTGATTATGTGCGGCGGGTGTACCTTCTTCCGGATTTCACGCGTGTGATCACGAGGAATTTTGGTGTTGATGTCGGTTACACTAGTCCCTCCTACTATGTGAGCGGTCGGTTCTACTACCTGGACGAAAAGGATCTACTTACTCACCGTGAAGACATTATCTTCAACCTGAGTGTACCAGCGTATGAAATCACCCTGAACCTCGGACAGGATTTCCAGGACGACGCACGCTACGCGCTGGCACGGAACACGGTTCTGGAGCGGACCGCCAGCCTGGTGCCTTCGATCGGCGCCTTGACGGGCCGTTTCGAATACCGCTTGATGAGTGATAGGATTGGCGAGCAAGAACGGGAGCGAAGAACTACTTATCAGGGAGAAATATCATACGACGTGCTCGAACGCCCGATCATCCGACCCAAGGCCGGTTATGGAAACAGCCGTATCCATTCGGAATACTTTGCCGAACTTGATATTCGGCAACACGCACCCAAGGTGGGAATGCTTTTCAGCCTACCCCTCAGGGCCATCAAGGGAAAGGTCGAAACGAGTGCCGAACTTGTGTACCGCGTATACAATATCGAGGACATACCCTTTTTCTTCGCGGCCACTGAACCAGATGGACTTACGACAACTCTGCAGGCGTTTGCCGGCTTCGGCGTTGGAGCCAACACCGTTTTCAATCTGATATACCGCGTCGAATTCCGTCCGGACGACGAGATAAATCAGAATCTACGGTTGCAGTCGAGGATACGTTTCTAATGCGGGATCGTTTTCGCGAATTCTACGAATCGATCGGGGAAAAATACCCCGAAGATCAGACAGTATACCACACCCTGAGCGGACAAATACGAAGGAAATGGATCGTTCAAAAACTCAAGACCTTACCCGCAGGTAACCTGCTCGATTGCGGCTGTAATACAGGCACGCTCTCCAAGAACTGGTCGCGGGGTGATGTTTTCGGCGTTGACCTATCTTACGCAGTACTCAGAAGAGGCAAGGATAATGCACCGCGCACCGCTTTCATCCAAGCCGATCTGCGTAACCTCAGCATGTTCAAATCCGGCTCGTTCCAGAACGCAATTGCCTGTGAAGTGGTCGAACATCTTGATCGACCCCATGAGTTCTTCAAGCACCTCCATTGTGCGATGAA
>JASFEK010000009.1:0-21319 GCA_050124875.1 Caldifarciminota bacterium
CCTGGACAAACATCAGAGGAAACCATCGCTTCGATCAGGCTCTGCCGGGAACTCTCAATACACCCCCATCTCTGTGAATTCTCGCCAATCCCGTACACCAAAGAGTACGAGAAGACCGGTTTCACAGAGAAAACCGACCCCCTGTATCACAATAATCTCTTCTATACGTGGTACTACCCGGAACCGAAACCCGCGCTCTACAGGCAAATAAAAAGCCTACTCACGTAGATACCCGCTTTTTCCCGATGCAAGATACTACTGCTTGAGCGGTGAGGTCTATTACTTCGGGGAACTAAACGAGCTTCTTTGCCAGCCTAATGCTGTTCAGCATTATGTTGTCCTGCGTTTTCTCGTTTGTGTGATAGCCTGATGTCTTGGTCGTGGTCTGCCGTACGACCACCACGTCGACCTCTCGAGTCTTCTTCGTCTCCAGGGTGATGTTATCCAGGGCACTCTTCAACGACTTGAATTTATCAAGAAGACGGAATTCGGGACGGGCGATCACCACCGTATAGAAGTAGGGGTACGCCCTCGATTTCACCGTGTTGATAGAGATCTGTCCCTGTAAACCAATCAATGCATCCGGCGCGTCTTTGAACTTGACCAGGAACCTAACGTCATTGGGGTAGTCTCCCTCTTCAGTATGGCCGATCTCCAGATAAGGCATTGCGTGGATGGCCGGATCACTATTGATCATTGGTGATTCGAGAAAACGCTTCACGATCCCTGCCTTTATATCAAGTGCATGAGGCATCCAAGCGCTTTTCCGCCCGCTCAACATCACACCAGAAAATAGCACGACCGCATCAATGATCGCGGCCAACAACGAGAACGGAGCAGACAAGTCACTGAGCACTGGAAACAGAAAACCGATAAAAAAGATCATGACAATTACGATGCCGATGAAGCAACCGAGGTTTTGACTGCGGAACTTCTTCACCTTGCGACAGTGATCCAGCACCTGATCGATACGATCCGGGGTCACCTCTTTCCATCTCAAATCGACCGGCGCTGCCTTCTTGATCGAGATCCCCTTTATCAAATTCAAGAGCACACACATCACGATGAAAGGCATACCGGCCAGTATGTTTCTCGTGCTCAATTGAACCAAGAACCCGGCAACGATGAGGAGGACGGAAACCAGGCTGCGCAACCGCGAGCCGATCTTATCGAAGAATAAGTACACCCTAGGCTCGCTCATTTATCTCTTTCTTACCACAGGCAAGCCAGTACAGCGGACAGGCACCCTTGCATTTGTCAAATTGCACGCAACCCTTACACTCATCAGGTGCATATCGGACCTTCTTATAGAAATCCATAGCCTCTGATCGCCAGATATCACCGAACCGGTTCTCGAGCAAGGATCCTACAGGTTTACGCCATGACGAACACGGTATTATATTGCCCAGCGGGTCCACACTCAGCAGACCAGTGATTGCCGCACAGGACTTGTTACCCAAACCGTGCGCGATTGGATTGAACTTGCACATCGGCAACGGTGAATACCACAGAAATTTGATCCCCAGTTCAGCTGCCTTACGTTTCAGATCCAAGACTCGCGCGCCGACCTCAGAATACGACACCCAGATTTCCCTCTTGTCACGGGCCGCACCACACGGTATCAGCAGGTTCATCGACAGCCTGTTCAGACCCAACATCCTGGCCAATCTCATGATACCGTACAGGGTGTCAATATTATTCCTGGAAACAGTAGTATTCGTGTGTACCGGAATATTCGCATTCTGTAGTAGCTCTATGCCTTTAATCGTTGAATTAAAAGATCCTTGCACGCCGGTTATCCGGTCATGTGTTTGAGGATCCGGCCCCTCAATGCTGACCTGGGCACTGGATAAGCCGCCTGTCTTCAACGCTTGAACAACGTCTTCGTTTAGAAGTGTACCGTTCGTTATGAGGTTCGCCCACATACCGATGTGTGTAGCATGAGCGACAAGCTCCACGATATCTTCGCGCAACAATGGCTCACCACCGGTGAAGCTGACCGATGGTACCTGAGCCTCGCGAAAGATCCTCATTAGTATGCGTTTCATATCACCGGTACCAAGCTCGCCGTATGCTCTTTCACCCACATAGCAGAAATCACATTGAAGATTACAGCGATAGGTTACGGCGATCTCTGAAAGAACAGGATACTCGTTGAACTCACCATCGAATTCATAGTAATCGATCGCCTCACGGTCTTCCTGCTCCCGTAAGCAACCACTGACCACGGCCCGTAGATCACAGAAGAAATAGTGCATATCGCGGCGCTTGATGGCGTCACTGCCGGTCTGACGCAAGAGGTCATCAATCGAGTAACCGCGCAGCAGATATCCCAGAATCCTAACGCCTGACTCGTTCAGCCGATAAGCCTGGTTTGGAATGAGGATGAGCAGCCGGTCCAGCTCGCGTACGTAGACGTAAGGCTTGATCTTCCTGACAAACTCATCTATCCATGCCAGATCATACACCGGCTCTTCTTGCTCATCAACTTCTTTTTCTACTTTTCTCTTTAGGAATCTAGGTATTCGGGTATTTAGGTATTTGCCGAGTTCAGGCATTCTTCCGTTTAGGGATTTAGGAATTTTTGGCATTTGCATTATCAGTGTGCTCCTCCGCTCACGCAAGCTGAATGGCACGCCGAGTGACAGGCCGAGTGGCACGCCGAATGGCAGGCAGAATGGCAGGCCGAGTGACACGCATCGTGACATGCCGTGTGAACATAACAGGCGCTATGACAGGCATCCGAACGTACGAACGCGCTGTAGCTCCTCAAGGGTTCGCCGTATACGACAAATGATTTTTCCATATCATTATAATACTGTTGCCTCCGAAATTCCCTTCCTCTCAAGTAATCATAGTACTCTTGCTCCTTGTATTCTTTGTCGATCGGCGCACCTTCAGTGGGTTCCCCTATTTTCTCAGCATAATACGACTTCGTTGCCTGTAGATCACAATCCCACGCTTTAGCCGAAACATTCTCCACAACTTCGGACATCAGTGCCTTTAGTCCTGCTTCATCCAGGGAGCCGTCGGTTTTCACTGCATCAAGAAACGCACTTTCATAATAGCGCAAGCTTGTAGGTCTCTTCAAAACCTTCATGATTAGCGGTTTCCTGGATGTGAACTGAATGACCCCGTTCTGCTCTAACTTGTTGGCCAGTATCGTGAGGATCTTGTTGACCGAATAATCAAGCAGGAAAGCGGCCTCGATCAAATGGAGTTTTGCCACCTTGCCCGACTTCCTGAACGTCGCCACCTCGATCTTGGGTGGAATCCAGTCCTTTTTCAACCACTGCAAGCCGGCGACCTCACTATAAGCCCCCTTCATGCGGCGCGCCTTCCGGTTCGAATAGAACAGATAAGGCACGACGTACAACACCATGTACAGTAACTCATAGGGAAAGGAGAATTTCTTTTTCCTTTCCGGCGTTATCTCCACCTTGCCGAATCTCTCTGTTTGGAAATAGTCTGCTGGCACATACTGCTGGATCAGCATTTTCTCCCGGGCCGCAATGTTGTTCCGGTGAATGCGCACGGTGAAAAAGTACTCACCCTGGTATTCCTGGCCAAAATAGGACATCAAATATCTTTCGTTCATGAACCGCTCGGTCTTGAAGCCATAATCATCTGGATTGACTTCTTCCTGCATCACGGTGATGGGATAATACACATATACGGTATAGTGCTCGAGTGGCTCATCCCACTGCGGTGGGGACCAGTTGAGTACAACGAGTTCCCCGTACTCACTCGTGGTCGCCGCCAGATTCCCGCTCTGCCCAAGGTCGCCGCCAAAATGCACGACAAAGGTAATCACCCCCGGGCCAAATGCCTGGCCTCTCGCCAGCAACACATCGTATTTGCTGCCTAGATCCCTTATGTCCAACGCGTACTGCCTGCCGTGTTCGTCCACAGCATGGGAATTGTCATAGTCGAAGTACGGCTCTACTGAAAGACCCTGCAGATAGAAGCCGTGCATTTCTCCTGAGAGAACGTCGTACCGCACCTTGTATACGAAATCTGCCCGTCCGTCCTGCCACAAGGAGACATCTACTTCTACCCATTGAAGGTCGACCGAGAGAGATAGAATACTGATTACTAGAAAACCAAGCATTTTAATGCATAGATGCTAAGGCAAATATACAACCCATTAGATAAGACTATTCTTTTGACGCCTCGATCCGGGCTCGCAACAGATCGGCCTGGGCTGCAATGAATGCAGCATAAGCTTCCTTCGCACCGGACCACGTTTCCTCATCTGGGAAAGAAGCAACAATCCCCTGCCACACTACCTTGTACACCTTCTCGAGGGTCTCCTTGGCCGAACCTTTCCCGGCGAATTCGAACTGCGCAATGACTGGCACCGGTTGGAATACGGGAGTCGGCCCGGCAACGACCTCGGTCTGCGCGCCCAGAAAATGCACGCTCATATTCTCGATGACATCAAGATGGATCTTGATGGCGTTCAACACCGAAGCAATGGAAAAATCTGCCGTCGAGAATTTCATGATCAGAATACCGTCCTTTATTTCACCGTAGGGTAAGGTCATCTTTCCTCCTTTACTGTGATTGTATACAGATTGTGACACATGTCAATTTACTGCAGCTGCAAATTTATATCACACGTGATGCAGGGTAAGTAAATAGACTTGATATGACTTCTCAACGCGTCCGGCTGTGCCGGCCTTGCTCGAAGATTACCCGTGTTAGTGTTCGAACGTAGTCTCGAGTACTGTCGAGAGACGAAGTTGAGCACAAAATAGGATGAATGTATTGAGCACAATTTCCTTTGGAAACCACAAAAAGACCATACAAGATGTTACGGTCATCTGAAAAAAAGGGGCAGGCTGCGCCTGCCCCTTCGTGTAATGAGGAGATGCTAGAAGCTAATATACGTGAACAGGTAACCACCAAGCATTGCATCTTCGGCAGTATCACCGTAGAAATCAATCTGCCAGTCACCTGGTATCCAGTAACCGCCGGTCGCGCCAAATGTGAGCGTCTTCATGTATGTGTAGGTAGCAAGAACACCGATTTCCATACCCATGTCATCGCTGACACCATCGGCAACCCACTCTCTACTATACTTGAAGAAATCACCCCTCAGCATGAACGGACCCTGATGGAAACCAAGGTTACCGTTGATGACAACCAGGTTCGTGGAATACATATCAAACGGTGCCATCAAGTTGAATCCATAGGCAGTCTTGTGCAGATGCGCCGGACCAAAGCCTGGCCACCACTTGTAGAAGTCATTCGTGTACGGACCCCAGATCGGTGACTCATATAGTTCATTTTCGTCATCCGTCTCTGTATCATCACCAGTGAAGACATAGTATCCGCCGCCCAGCATGACCGGTAGGTTGGGTGGCGCATAGGACAGTTTGCCCATGTAGTGCATGCCCTTGTAGTCGGTCGTTGCCATATCGGTGACCTCGTACTGACCCAACATCATGGTGAATTCACCATGGAGGCTGAATCCGGCGATCGGTCCGACATCGAGACGGCCGCCGACCCACATCGGATCGTCCTTCACGTCATACATGAGTGTATCGATCTCCATCGTGCTGGAAATTGTTCTCCAGAACCAATATGGAGATAGCCTGAATGCACCTTCCATGAACTTCGCCGTGAAATACGCACCAAACAGATCGAGATCGTCCTCAACCGGACCCATACCAGCACACCAGCATCCGCCGTTCTCGACTAGGCGGTACCAGGAAAGGTCATAGTCAATGACGTCGGTGCTGCCATAAAACTTAGCTCCCATCGCACCATCTTCGCCACCGTCAAAAACCTGCCCCGGATAGAGCACGTGCATTTTACCGGCACGGAAGGATAACGGACTCTCAAAGAGCTCTGCGACATCGACATACGCTTCACGCACAGCAACATCTTGACCTGGTGTTCCGCCTTCATCACCTTCGCCGGTTATTGGATGCTTACCAAATGTACCCCAGCCGCCGACTGTAACCTGAGTGGAAACACCGGCTCCAAAATCGGCATGGATGCCTACGTCACCGTGCAAGTAAAAGAACTGATCACCGTAGTCATCAGCATCACTATCAAAATCACCGTTCTGCCAGAAGAAGCTATAGATATAGAACGTACCATTGTTCGTGATCTCCGGCTTGCCGGCGAAAGCCAGCGAACCTACACTTAAGGCCAACAGTACACAGAGTAGCTTTTTATGCATCTTTCCTCCTTAGTTTTTATGGTTTGGTTGGTTTCATTACACCGTTTTCATCCCTCTTGAGAGGGTATGGCTGCTTGGGCAGAGGTGCACCAGGTACTTCTGCAACTGAAACACCATATTTCCAGTCGGGCGGGCAGATAGCAATGTAACGGGCATAGCCACCTGTACCACCGAGCGGTTTCGCGAAACCGACCGCAATAAGCGCACCTGCCTCAGGCACCTTGTCTAAATTGGCAACACCTTCGGCCTGGCAGAAGTGATTGTGCATCAACCAGTACTCACCTTCCAGACCCGGTGTGGTGTCGGTATCCAGGGCTTCGTGACCATGGAATAAGATCATGCGTTCGTTATGCAGGAACTTGATCGCCTCCAGACCTACACCTGGAAATGGTTTTGCATTGAATTTCTCGTTCGTCTCCCAGCCCTTATACCAATCAGACCTGGCCATCACTACCGAGCCTTTAGGGATCTTGCCATATTTCGCTTCCCAAGCCTTGATATCGGCCATGCCAAGATGATACCCCGCAAACTCAGCCACCTTGTCACTGATATCAATGACGACGAGTGGCCTTATACAATAGGTAGCGGGGAGGTCACTGATTGTGGCACCATACTCATCCCAGTGCGAGGGTGGATCGAGCTGAGTGCCGTACTGGTCGGTCGGAATCCAATATGAAGTAGCAACAAACCCATGCGCATCATAGGTGTATACGTCGCCGATCGACGCATAATCACCCAGATCAGCACCTGCTTTGGTTGCCTCGAATTTCGCCTGGCCAAACCCTGGCCATACTGGTTGAGTCGGATGAAACGCATGGGTCAGGTCCACGTATTTGCATTTCATGAAGTAATCATTGTACATATCCCATAGCTTCATCCCTTCAGCCCTGAGGTTGCCAAGGGCCATGATCATGAGTGCCCCCAGCAGAATAAGACTTATTCGCTTCATTTGTCGCCTCCTCTCACAATAGCAATACCTCTACCGTTCTTTATCCACCACCTCCTTTCATAATTTTTTCTTCTTGATAGTCTTGGATAGGCAATATGCGAGGCCGCCGTACAATACAAGACAGCCAACAACTAGCATTATTATTGCCGATATTGGCATCTGTTCCTCCCATCCATTTTTAGCAATTATACAAAAGATTACTCAGAAGTCAAGGGTTTTGTGACAACTCGCCTAGTCTCCTTTTTTCGCCACTTCCAAGCCCTGTTTGCTCTTGATCGACATAAGCACAAAGGACAGTACGACGATCCCGATCGTAATAATAACGCCAATGAGGGTAGCCCATGCCGGATAGCCACCATAACCCTTCTGGATCAACGTCACGACGCTCAATATAAAACTAATGCCCAGAATAACCGGCGTCACTATCCTTATGCAGATATCCCACCATTTTCCGATGCGAAATTCACTGACTTCATTCACATATTCACGCATTTTCTGAGCCTTGTATACATAGCCGATCACAATACACTCCAGCAGCCCAACCAGGGTCAAGCCGAAAGTGCCGGCAAAGTAATCAACAATATCAAGCCAATAATACCCCCCCCTCGTGGTAAACACAATACCGATGAGGAATCCTCCAACGCACACGGCAGGAAGTACCCATTTCTTGTCGAATCTCCACTTATCAGTGAAACCGGCGACAAACGGCTCGATCTGTGAAAACGCTGAATCAATACCCAACGTCAACAACATGATGAAGAAAAGAATACCGAAGAATGCCGGTATCAAGGGCAGCAACCGTATTGCCGTCGGGTAGGTGATGAAGGCGAGCCCGAATCCTGAGCTGGTGACCTCGGGGACACTCACACCCATTGCCTGAGCAAGATAGCCAAGAATACTGAATACTGCAAAACCGGCAAAGAAACTCGTACCGCAATTCGCAAGGGATACAATGAAAGAATTGTTGGTGATATCGCTTTTCTTCGGTAAATAGCTCGAATATACGATCATCGTACCCATGGCCAGGGAAAGGGTGAAGAAGATCTGTCCGTACGCGGCAAGCCAGACCCGTGGATTGAGCAAAACCGAGAAATTCGGAGTCAGGTAGAATTTCAGGCCTTCAATCGCACCTGGTAAGGTCAAACCACGAATTACCAAGATGACCAAAATACCCCAAGGTATCATGACCGTGTAGAAGACGATCTTGCTGAGTGCTTTCAGTCCTTTGAACAGACAAAGGTATATTGCCACCCACACAATCGCCAAACCAATGACGATCGGCCAGCGGATTCCGGCCAGAGCACCCGGACTACCACTCATCTGCAGGAAATCACGTTCGAAGAAGCCCGCGGCATCGGTTCCCCAACCCAGGTTGAAGGCGTACGTGATGTAATCAACACACCATGCCATGATCACCGGATAGAAAAGAAAAATGAGCATGACGACCATGAGCGATAGCCACCCGATCCATTCCGTGCCCTTACGAACCAGGGCAAAGGCAGTGGGTGCTCCCGCCTGCATTTTCCTTCCTAATCCGTATTCCAGTATCATCAGGGGGATCCCCGCGGTGAGCAAAGCAATGAAGTAGGGAATAAGAAAAGCCCCACCACCATTCTCATAACACATATACGGGAAACGCCAGACATTACCAAGACCGATGGCTGCACCGACCGACGCAATGATGAAGCTGGACCTGGATGTCCATCTTTCTCTCCCTTCATTCATTTTACCTCCCTTCTTGCCTTTAATCGTTGCATCGCGAAAGAATTACATCTGCACTATCCATTTACTTGCGTGCATTATGTAAGTTGATAAAATCAACCAGCAGCGAGAAACCGGTCTCTTTCTTTCCTGCACCCGGGCCAACGATAGTCACCTTACCTAACACATCAGTTGAGAACGTCAATGCATTGGTGACACCGGTAACATGATAAAGAAAATCATCTGCCCCGACGATCTCCGGAGAGACCTGAGCGCTTACCTTGCCTCCTTCTTTCCATGCCTTACCGATCAACTTATATCTCTTGCCCTCTTTCCTTGCTGCCTCAATGTCATCAACGGTAATCCCAGTTATACCCTTGGTCGGCACGTCTGAAGGCTTCAGGTCACCATCCAGAAGCACGTTCGCAAGGATTACGGCCTTGGCTTGTGCATCCCACCCCTTTACATCAGCATCCGGTTTGGTCTCAGCATAGCCAAGCCGCTGTGCTTCTTTGAGCACGGCCTCATATGTCTGTCCCTCGGCCATCTTCGTCAGCATGTAATTGGTGGTGCCGTTCATTATGCCTTTCACTTCATGGACATCGGCGCCGGCAAGAGTATCAAGCGACAGATTAATAGCCGGAGTGCCGCTCAGCACCGTACCCTCGAATTTCAAACCCACACTATTCTTACGCGCGAGGTCAACCAGTTCCCGATAGAACAGGGCGATCGGCCCCTTATTCGTCGTTATGACATGTTTCCTACGCACAAGGGCCTCGCGTATGTGAGTAATCCCCGGTTCACCGTTCTCGATGTTGGTCGGGCTCACCTCGACTATCACATTGGCATTGCTGTCGGCTATTGTCTTGACGCTGTCCCAGCCTTTGACGCCCTGATCGTATTTGCCTACTTTACCATCGCTCTGTGCAAGATCCAGGATCTTCGCAAGATCAAGGCCCGATTCCTGATATATACTGCCTTTCACCGGATCAGAAATGGCCGTGACCATATAGTCGAGTCCAAACTTCTCATTCAGAAATTCCTTCTTTTCCTTTAACAGTGCGGCAAGTCCTTGTCCGACAACCCCAAACCCAATGAACGCCAACCTGTAACTCATAATTCCTCCTTGCTGAAGATTACCCCGCCCTGACAAGTATGATAAAAATCTATTCGCAGGATATCTCTCTTATACCCTGATTACTCGCGCATGTAACAATCGTTTCGCTATCGTTATTCTGTTCGGCAAAAGACCGCTTCATTATTTCTGCTATGTCTCTTGTTTTCTCTTTATCGCAGATCGCAAAGACTGACAAACCACCACCGCTCACATTACAGCCATATGCTCCGCCATCGAGTAATCTCCTCTTGATCGTGCGGTAGCCGGGAATTGCCCGTGACCGTACCGGTTCGGATATGAAATCCTGATTGATCACCCCACCCAACTCCTCGATATCACCGGTCATGATCGAGTGGACAACGCGCGCACACAAGGCCATTTGCTGCTTGGTAACATCCAGGCCTATTGAAGAGGGAATGAGCGGCCGGGTGGTACGCTGGGTCTTGCGCATGATGCCGATCACGATGGGTATTTCCGGTACATCCACGCGTATTACCTTAACCGGCTGATAGCTCTTGACGACCACAAACCCACCAAGCATTGCGCCCGCCACATTGTCCGCGTGGGCTACACTACCCGACGCGATCTCACCGTGACTGGCAATCTCGATCATCTGATCTGAACCAAGGTTCAAGGCGAGTAGTTTGTTCAAACCGTATACGGCGGCCGACGCACAGGCACCGGACGATCCCAAGCCGGCACCAACGGTGATCGTCTTTCTCGGCTCAATGAGCACGCCCGTACTGTGATCCACTCTCTTCAAGAGATCAATAATCGCCAATCCAGCACAGTTCTCTTTGGGATCATCAGGCATATCCTCATGACAACCGTCTGTGTTGATCCTGATCGAATCTGTATCATTGAGCTGGATACGCAACTCAACATATGGGTGTTCAAGAGCGAGTGCGAAGATATCAAAACCTGGCCCGAGATTAGCAACGGTGCTGGGTGCCCTTATGGTTATTGAATTCAAATCAATCCCGTATCTTTCAGCGCTTTTTTCAATTTTTCCTTTTTCGAACCGCTCAGCTCGGTGAGGGGAGGCCTCAACTTCCCACCTGGTAAGCCCATCAGGTTCAATGCTTCCTTCACCGCTATAGGATTAGTCTCGACTCTCAGCAGCTCGAATAGGGTGAAATATTTATAGTGTAACTCCCGAGCCTTGTTTTCGTCCCCACCAGTATAATAATCGTAGATGTTTTTCATCACATCGGGCACGACATTACCGGCGATCGCGAAATTGCCGTGACCACCGAAACACAGCAGAGGATAAAAAGTTGTATCCTTACCCGTAAACACGCCGAATTCTTCGTTCCTGGTGAGAAAAACTACCTTGGCGATATGGTCCAGAAGTTTCTTGCCTTCTTTTATGCCTACTATATTCGGGTGACGCGCCAATCTCGCCGTACCCTCGGGTGAGAGATTCACGACGACCCTCCCTGGCGAGTTGTGGATGAGGATTGGAACCTGTGATGCATCGGCAACCGTCTCATAGAATTGGATTATACCATCTTCTTTTGGCAAAACAAGGAACGGCACATATACTGATATATGGTCACACCCAATTTTCTTATATAGATCAATTCTCTCTAACGTTGCTGGTACGCTGATCGTGCACGTATCCGGGATGACACTGCATCTTCCATTGACCTCATCAACAATAATCTCCATTACCCGAGCGATTTCCTTATCTGAAAGCAGGCTATTCTCTCCAGTCACCCCCAAAGGAGCGATTCCGTATACGCCGGCCTCGACCTGTCTCCTTACAAGTACCCTCAATGCCTTCTCGTCTAAACTCAAATCATCTTTGAATGGAGTAATCAACAACGTATTTGAGCCTTTCAACATATTCCTTTCCTCCTAATTTTGCCCGGTTTTCCGCATTATAGCAGCCTACCTGATATTGTCAATAGCAGATGCTTTCCTATTAGTCAATCTCCGCTCATCTTTATAAGTTAAAGCACACCACCTTGGGTTCGGTCTGTTCGAGCAGCGAAAACTTGATTCCTTCGCGCCCCAATCCGCTATTCTTCACGCCGCCAAAGGGCATCTCGTCTAAACGATAGTCGGTCGAATCATTCACGATTACGCTGCCAAAATCGAGTTCGTACACTGCCTTGAACGCCTTATTAATATCCTGAGTAAAAACCGCGGCGTGCAAACCGTAATTGACACTGTTTGATCGCTTGATCGCATCGTCCAGATCACTGTATTTATACATCAACACAACGGGTCCGAAGACCTCTTCGACTGCGAGTTTCGCTGTCTCTGGCACGTCCACCATTACCGTCGGGTCATAGAAGTTACCATTCCTCTTTCCTCCGGTGAGGATCTTGCCACCCTGATTCACGGCATCATCCACCCATTCTTCGACACGCTTGGCTTCCCTTTCATTGATCATCGCCCCCATATCCGTGTCTTCTTTCAGCTGGTCTCCAACTTTCATCTTCTTGGTATTCTCAACGAATTTGCCTGTGTAATCATCGAATATCTTTTCGTGAATGAACATTCTCTGAACGCCAATGCAGTTTTGTCCGACTGCCCAGAAGGCACCGGATACAGAAAGATCAACCGCCTTGCTCATATCCGCATCCTCGCAGACAATGACCGGACAATTGCTGCCCAGCTCCATTGAGATCTTTTTCAAACCCGATAGCTTGAGGATCTGCACCCCGGCTTCAACCCCCCCGGTCAAGGTGATCATGCGTACTGCAGGATGTGACACGAGCGTGTCACCGATCTCAGAACCACGGCCCGTAACAATATTCAACACCTTGGGTGGTAAGCCAGCCGCCATGAATGCTTCACCCAACATCAATGCTGATAAAGGCGTATCCGTTGCTGGTTTGAGCACAACCGAGTTGCCTGCGGCGATGGATGGTCCGAGCTTATGCGCCACCAAATTAAGCGGGTCATTGAACGGCGTAATCGCAACGATCACACCAATCGGAAATCGATAGTAGTATCCAACGCGATTATCACCACCCGGGAAACTATCAAAAGGTATCGTCTCGCCAAGGATTCTACGTGCCTCTTCTGCAGAAACGCTCAGTGTATTTATGCAGCGCGCCGTCTCTTTTCTAGCCTCTCTGATCGTCTTACTACCCTCAGATGCGATCGTCTTCGCAAAATCTTCAAAATTCTTCCTCAGATAATCGACAACGCCCCATAATATTTCCATCCTTTTATGCACTGGCATTTTCTTGCTGACTTGAAAACCTTCCACGGCTGATTCGATGGCTTTACGCACATCATCCTTTGTGCCCGCTGGTATATGATCGATTACTTTCCCGTCGAATGGTCTGTACACCGGTATCTTTTCTTTCTTATCAACCCATTCGCCGCCAATTAACATTTTCATCTTATCCTCCTTGGTTGCGTAGCAATGCAGACACTAATAAATATAGTTATCAAATGAGTTTGAATTGCTTGTCTAACCTACAATGCTATAGTATACCGAGCCAAAAAGCAGTGTCAAGCTCACCACCCCCACCATTTTTAGATTTAAGTCTATCCACGGAGGAGAGGCATAAACTTAGAGAAATCGATCCATGAAAATTGACAGAACCAACCTGTCGAAGATCCTCTGTGAATGGCTATATTTTGTGAACTTTCGCACTAACCAGACCAGCCTGAAAAAAGTGTAAAAGTGTATGCCTGTCCCCAACATGCATACTTGACTCAAGACGCTTCGGCAATAATATGTTTATTAATGGAGAAACAATGGAACACAAAATAACTTGCAAGCAACCTAATTCAAAACTATGTTTGGTCTGTGGAATGAAAAATAATCTTGGGTTGAAGGCGTTCTTCTATGAAACAGAGAACAAGGAACTCATTGCGATCTTCAAACCCTGCGAAGAGCACCA
This sequence comes from Caldifarciminota bacterium, assembly GCA_050124875.1. Classification (GTDB taxonomy): domain Bacteria; phylum Hydrothermota; class Tepidihabitantia; order SM23-42; family SM23-42; genus SM23-42. The sequence continues at coordinate 13,830 of JASFEK010000009.1, forward strand.
GAGTTATCCAGGCAGGCTGCACGGCGGCATCGCCGCGGCGATCCTGGACGAAACCATTGGCCGGGCTATCCTCATGCATCATGACAAGGAAATATGGGGTGTCACCGGCGAGCTCAAGATGCGCTTCAAGAAACCAATACCTCTAGACCAGGAACTCAAGGTCATTGGCCGCATCACCAAGGATACCAATCGCCTGTTCGAAGGCACCGGCGAGCTGATACTCGAGAATGGCGATATCGCCGCCACTTGTGAGGGTAAGTATCTCAAATTGCCATTGGACGATATCGCGGACTTTGACCGGGAAGAGAATGAATGGCGGGTGGTACCCTGGAAGCGCGATCCGAAGAGTGTTCAGATATAACACATTCGCCCGGACATGCGCTTCGGCAGAAGTCAATTGACAAATACGCAATAATTCATATAATTACTCGATTCCTCGGTAGCTCAATGGTAGAGCATCCGGCTGTAATAAAAGCAGCTTTCCGCCGAAAGGCGGATTGAAAAATCGGGTGAATTCAGGGAAACCTAGGTTCCGATTTGTCACACCTGGGCGTTTTGAATCTGAATAAGGTAACCCTGAGCCAAGTCCCGTGTCGCTTATCCGTGCGGGAAAGGTGCAGAGACTATTCCTTAATGGAAGTACCTTCTGCTTAGTGCGGTTGGGAAGCGCCCGATTCCGTCTTGCTGGAAGGTCATCAGCAACGGAAATGAGATAGTCCATTCTCCAATGAAAATTGGAGGTCAATGTAACCGGAGGGTTGCAAGTTCGAGTCTTGCCCGAGGAGCTCTCCTCCGCTAAAGCTACGGCGAGCACTAGGCTTCGAGCTGTGCCATACGAAGCTTTAGCGTAGTATGGTCTTGCCCGAGGAGTTCTCCTTCGCTAAAGCTACGGCGAACACGGAATTTCAAGGTTATGAAATATGTTGTTTACATTATCCAGAGTCTCAACGATAAATCAATCTACACTGGGTGTACATCGGATCTAGCTAAACGTTTAGAATCACACAACAAAGGCAAGAATATAGCTACCCGACATTCTAGACCTTTCAGAGTACTATGGTATGCTACTTTTTGTGACAGAGAGAAAGCATACCGTTTTGAGAAATACCTTAAAAGCGGGTCTGGTCGTGCTTTCACAAAAAGACACCTCATCTGATTAACTGAGTGCGAATTTAGGCTTCGAGCTGTGCCATACGAAGCTTTAGCGTAGTATGGTCTTGCCCGAGGAGTTTCATAGTTGGCTCAGCGCTCAAGCGTTGAGCCAACTTTTACATTCCCACCTGTGCTCTTAGTTTGTCCACCTCAGTCTGTATTATAGCCTTCTTTGCCTGTCCTGGTGAATCCGGCACCACCGGCAGGTTCTTGAGTAGGCCGTCAACATAATCTAGCAGCGCAATCGCCTCGTCGACATGCGTGTTTGTAGCGATCTTCCTGCGTGCTTGTGCGATTATGACTTCGAGGTCCTCAATCGAAAAGGGCATAAGCATGCGCGGGTATATGCTCAGCTCGTACATGTACGGTCGCCCGTTCTCATCATCAACTACCCCATTGTCATAGACCGCGTAAAGCCCGACGACTCGCGCATCCAGTGGGGTTTTGATAACCGCATCGAAGAACGCACCCTCCCTCTCAACCGCCATGGACCCCCAAAGCTCATTTGAAAAACTGTAATGCAAGGTCAGTCTCTCAATCTGATGCTCCGGGACCACCCTCACCAGGAGATCCGGAGAATCCTTAAGAAAGTATACATCGAGACCGACGACGATCATCATTGTCAAAAGAAAGTTCATTTCAACTCCTTATGCATAACATATGCATCATCACCATCAATATAATATTTCTTCCTTGTATATAGTATATCATAACCATATTTCTCGTACATGCTGATTGCAGCCGTGTTGTTTGTTCTCACCTCAAGGTACGCGAAACTGCATCCCCTTTCAATAGCTATACCTTCCATCTTCTGAAGCAGATTCAACCCAAGACCCCGCCGTTGACGACCAACGCCGACTGCAATATTGGTGATGTGTAATTCGACATCAACACACGCACCGATCGCATATGCAATCACCTGCCCGTCTTCCTCAGCAACAAAGGCAACCGTGTTACTGGATTCCAAATCCTTCTCAAAGAAGACACGAGGCCATGGGTTCGGGAAAACGCCGTGTTCAATGCTACACACATCGTCCAGGTCCTCAAACCGCATCGCACGTATCATATCTTCTTTCCGCGTCTGTTCTCTTGATATAGAACGGTTCAAGAAACTCGATATCATCATAATCACCCTGCCCGATACGGGGCAGCGCCAAACTGACAACCTTCGTTGCACGTGGCCAATATCGGCCATCCTTATCAATTTTCAACTTACCCTTGTTAACCCTCTCAAGCAGTTGACCTCCGGGACCAATGACCAGGGCACTATTTTTGACAGATTCAACCAGCGCGGCGGGTGTGGTTAGCATATAGTCACCCGTGCGCTTACCGCTGCAATAACATGCCGTATAGATTTCGCCCCGGTAGGCATTGATCACAACGATGACCGGTGAAACGCTACGTGACGGCTCCACGCCTATGACATCAAGTGTATTGACCGCCACCACCGGAATCTTGTTGACCAGCGAAATACCTTTTGCCAGGCTCAAACCAACACGGAGCGATGTGAACATTCCTGGCCCATTACTGACCGCGATCGCGGAAATGCCTTTTCCCTCTGATGAATCAAGCAAGCGCTTTGCCTCATCAAAGATCATTGCATCCCGATGTCCTTCGAATTCCCGGTGTTTCATGAATTCGTGGAGTACGGTCTCATCATCATTAAGGCACAAGGAGAACACAGAGGACGAGGTTTCAATTCCTAGAATCTTCAATCTCTATTTTCCTTTTCTCACGGTCTAGGATCGTGAACCTGATCTTGATCCCCTGTTCGCCGAAGTCGATCCGGTCAGCCCATTCGATCAACGTAATACCGTTCCCGGCCATGTATTCTTCAAGAGCCAGATTCCTCGCGTTCGCGCCGGCTAGCCGATACAAATCAATGTGTGCAATCTTCATTGAACCCTCGTATTCAGTCGCAATAACAAAGCTTGGGCTGGTGACCGCCTCGTGCACACCCAGTTCAGCACACACGGCCTTCGCAAAAACTGTCTTCCCACTTCCCAGCTCACCATAAAGATACACAACATCACCGGGCCTCAGTGTCTTGACCACATCACGCGCGATCTTCGCGGTTTCCGCTGGTGAATTGCTGATCATCTCTTTCTTCCTGTGCTCAGACATTCCTGTAATAGATATCGAGCGAACCGTGCAGGCAGAGACCCTCGTTATACTCATCGACCGCATGCACGTATTTGGTTATGATCTTACCTGAACCACCGGTCGCGACACAGTAAAAATCACCCTTGAATTGTGTCTTGATGCGTGTAATGAGGCCCTCGATCATAGCCATTGTCCCATTAAAGATCCCTGACCTGATACACTCCTCAGTACTCCTGCCGACCAAATTCCTTGGCCGTACAACTTCTATCTTTGGCAGCTGGGCAGTTCTTCGTTGCACGGCTGACGCAATAATGTGCATCCCGGGACATATGATACCGCCCAGAAAATCACCTCCACGGTGGGCGACATCAATAGTAATAGCTGTTCCAGCATCGATGACGATCACATCCTTCCGGTACAATGCAAGGGCACCAACGACGGCGGCAATCCTATCCGCGCCCAATGTCGATGGGGTATGATACCTGTATCGCAGACCACACTTCGATCTCGAGGAAACGAGCACTGGGTCTATCCTGTATCTTTGGCATAGTCTAACAATCTGCTTTGTCAGAGTCGGGACGACTGAAGTAATCACTACACCATGCACATCATTATCGCTGATCATTTTCTTAACCTTGGTAAGGGGCAGTCTTTTTCTTGACGCAAAAACTTGCTTACGCAGCAATTTACGCCGAGCAAACAACGCGACGCGAAAATTAGTATTTCCAATATCAAAAACGGCTACCATTGCAGTCGCCTAACATCACCATAATAATACTTTCTAATCAGGCCTGCCTCATCTCTCAACAGCAGTGCCCAATCATCATCAATGTCATAGACCGTACCCTTTACTACTTCCTTGGCAGTGATAACTTCAACTGCCTCGCCCAAACCCGATATGTAATTCAAAACCTCTTTGATCTTCAAACCCTTATCCTGCAGCTCTTCATAAAGTGTGTTGAATTCTTCAAGGAAACGATCAAACACTTTGTCGACATCAAAATCCTTCCCGGCCTCAATGCTCATCGATGTTGCATTAGCGACAAGTTTCCCGAAGCGTTTAATATTTACATTCAAACCGATTCCACAGATAATAGTGTCGCGGTAACGATCACAAACAACACCACATACCTTATGCTTATTCAGCAGAACGTCATTTGGCCAATGGATCGTGAGTTTTGAAAACCCGAATTCCTCCAGCGCCCTTATCACACTTAACGAGGCCAGTAGAGGAATTGAATTCGAGTTCTTCTTTGGGAAAAGCACTAGAGATACGTACAGACCACCTCGGGGCGAAAACCAGCTTCTCCCCTGTCTACCCCTCCCTCTATTCTGTGAGAGTGCCGTTACGGCAAGTTCACTGCCTTTCTGTGCGAATCTTTTGGCAGTATCCTGTGTGGAAGCAACCTGTTGAAACCTAATGATCTTATCGATCATCAGTAATCATAATAGATGCGAAGTGCTGCGTTTTCAAATGGCTCATGCCCAGGAACGATTCTTATTGAGTCCTCGTCAAACCAAACCTCGGCGGCAATTGCCACAACAAGCCTCAGCTCATCCCCATCGCCTATCACGATAGGTGAAAATGCCTGAGCAACAAAAGTAATTGCAGTATCAATCAACGGTGTTGTCACTGTCTGCTGTATGTGTTCTATGGAATCGACCGTTACTCGGACATTCGAATAAGTACTCGGCTCAATATCCTCGTAGCCATTGGTTATCGAGACGAAGTCATCTTCCTGTAATTCTACCTGTACATATTCGATACTCTCCCAGGCAGTTACGTATTCACTGCCGTCAGGAATCTCGACCTTCAGAACTCTCATTCTCAAATCGCCCGCCGCTCCATCCAAGAGTGTTTCGTCATTCATTCCAAACTCCACCAATGCGTTCGTTCCGCAACCCACGAGAGCTATTATGGCCACTAATGCGAATAGAATCCTCATAATTCCTCCTTGGAACTAGTCTATCCCTTATGAATCGCATGTCAATATGCACAGCAGCGTATCGAATGGCGGTGCTCAGCGCTTGTAGAAAAGTCTGCAATGTTTTGCTCTATCATTGACATTAACCGAAGATCCGAGATAATTGATCAAGGAGGTCGCATATGCCATGGTTTGCTATTGCAATGGGTGTATTTTCCATTGTTGGTGGTGTCACACACTTTCTCATGCCACGTGAACAGCTACATATGGCTTCTGGCATACAGCCCGGTTTTTTCGAATCCCTTAGAATCTCATCAATCGCTTTCACGATCCACTACTGGGCTATCATTGCATCCACGCTTGCTGGAGCAGCAGTGGTTATCGGCATAGGGCCTGCGCTGGACATGCCGCAAGGCACCATGCTAATGATACTGGGCGCCGGCGCAGTTTGTGGATTTGTCGTAACTTCATTAAGCTTTGGGCTAATGCTCAAACGAGCAGTATACATATCGCACATCTGGCCCAGTCTATCTAAACAAAGAAAAGAAACAATCCGCACAAATGGTCTGCCTAATCTAGATCCGTTCGGATTATTCAGCTTTGGCCTTGTGGGTATATGGATGATTACATTCAATACGGCCGCGATCAATGTAGGCGCATTGCCTGCTTGGCACGGGTTACTCGGTTGTGCAGGTGGCCTGCTCTATCTATCTGTCCTTGCCGGGATGATGTTCCATGTGGCCTTCTTGGTCGATATCAGCGCCGCTCTTGGATGTGTCGTGATAGCACCAATATGGAGCATCGTTCTCGCGGTGAAGCTCTTCTAAACAGAATACAGGCGCCGTTGGGTAGACCTGGGTTCAAGGTCACCGCTGCCCGGCAAAGAGCAATTGATGCTAGTTAATGGGTTGTCCCAATATCACCAATTACTCTTTTCTTTTTGCCGCTTCTTTCTCTCTTTTTTTGACAACCTTGCTTTCTTGACCTTGGCTTTCTTCTTCTCTTTAACATTTGGTTGCTTGGCCATTTTTCATCCTTTCAAGAACCTGTATTAGTATGTCAAATATATAAACGTTTCTGGTAAAAAGTCAATAGAACACTGCGTTGGGATCAAATCTTTACACCTCACAACCACCGTTGCTTGAAACCGCTACATCTGCGTGACAATTACTAGGAAGGCAGGCTTAAGCAGAGGATCGAAGAACGACGGGTGCTGTCCGGTATGTTGACTCCACCCTAAAATTCGCTATAATCTCTTCGGATATCTGTGTTGCGCCCGTAGCTCAACTGGATAGAGCGGCGGACTACGGATCCGCAGGTTAGGTGTTCAACTCACCTCGGGCGCGTGCGAATTTCAGACTGCAACGGTTCGGAGCCAAGAAATGAATGACGAGTTCTTCATGAAAGAAGCACTGAGGGAAGCGCAAAAGGCATACGACAGAGATGAGGTCCCGGTCGGTGCGGTTGCGGTCTATAAGAATCAGATAATCGGCCGCGGTCATAACCAGACCGAGCATCTTCAAGACCCTACCGCGCATGCCGAGATCATCGCCATTACTGCTGCGGCAAACGCATTGAATTCCTGGCGTCTCATTGACGTTGAGATGTTCACGACTATTGAGCCGTGCACCATGTGTGCTGGAGCACTTGTATTATCGCGCGTGAAGCGTATAGTATTTGGTGTTCATGATGAGAAATTCGGCGGATGCGGCTCGGTTTTTAATGTCGTCGCTGAGAAGAGGTTGAATCACCAAGTCGAAATAACCTCTGGTGTAATGGAAAACGAAGCATCGGCATTGATGAAGAGTTTTTTTGAACAAAAGCGAAAGAAGAATAAGGATACATTAAGGAATAAAGATAGTTAGACCGTTCTCGATGCGTCTGCCTAATAGATAGGCAGACTTACTCGAACATTAGTTAAATGATACAGGATTGACGTTATGCTACACGGACCTCGTAACCGCACAACGTCAGACGATCTTTTCGGAGAGATGGCCGAGTGGACGAAGGCGCGCGACTCGAAATCGCGTATCCCGCAAGGGGTCGGGGGTTCAAATCCCTCTCTCTCCGCTCCAGCATTAACCTTAGCTATTAGACAATGCAACTCAAGGCGGGGGTGCCCCGTTTCCATCATTTGGAAAAAGAATCACATCGAAACGGGATCCTCATAGAATCAGCGAAATCATAGATTTCGGATTCTATGGGACAAATCCCTCTCTCTCCGCTCCAGCATTAACCTTAGCTATTAGACAATGCAACTCAAGGCGGGGGTGCCCCGTTTCCATCATTTGGAAAAAGAATCACATCGAA
>JASFEK010000010.1:0-20711 GCA_050124875.1 Caldifarciminota bacterium
AGATCGCAGCATGATGAACAAAGCGATCAGCGCTACGCCGGTCAGATACCAGTGCACGTTGTAGATTGCATTCCAGAACCCTGCTGCATCCTTCGGTTTTGCCCAGGCGGCAAAGATCAGGATGAGCACGAGGATCAGAAAATAGAGGATGTTCTGCCCCAGGGAACGGCCTTCCTCCATACCTGGCTCAGTGCTCGATAGTTCCTCATCATCAGCTTCCTTGTTTCTGAAGAAAAGTGACATCAGCAGACCAATGATTACAGAAAACAAGATCGCACCAACGGCACGCGCGATGCCCAGTTCATGACCCAAGACACGAGCCGTGAGTATGATCGCCAGCACATTGATTGCCGGACCAGCATAAAGAAACGCGGTGGCCGGTCCGATACCTGCACCCCGGCTATAGATACCGGCAAACATCGGCAACACCGTGCATGAACAGACGGCGAGTATACTTCCCGAAACCGACGCCACACCGTAGGCAAGTACCTTGTTGGCCCGGGCGCCAAAATACTTGATGACCGCTTCTTTGGAAATGAAGATGCTTATCGCGCCGGCGATGAAGAAAGCCGGGATCAAACAGAATAACACATGCTCGCGTGCGTACTCCTGGAGCATGAAGAATGCTTCCAGAATCGCTCCTTTGATACGTATGCCTTCAAGCGGCACCGCATAGACCAGAATGAACACCGCGATGAAAATAATCAGTCTTGTTCTATCCTTCATCTTTTCCCTGTCTAATGCTCTCAAGCAGTGATCTGGTCTTCTCGAGATTGCCCAAGACGCAGCTATTAATCAGATCCATTATCTCAAAGATTCTCGGATCAGCCACGGCATACCATACTTCAACACCGCGCTTCTCACACTGCACAACACCGGCTCTTCTCAAGATCGCCAGGTGATGCGAAACATTGGACTGCTCACCACCCACACGCGGTATTATTCGACACACGCAGCAAGGACCCTCGCGCAGGCTCTCCATGATCTGAAGCCGCAACGGATGGGCCAAGGCACTGAATATCGCTGCCGTTCTTTCCTGGATTGCTTTGTTCATATATGATTATATCTAAATATCCTCATATGTCAAGTGCTAATTACTGCTGTGATGAATTATCTGATGTGGTCTGGACAGGAAACGCGGCCTGACTGCGGATCGTACTGATACGGGCTTTGGGTAACAGGACAGAATAAATCTTGCGGGCTGAGATCCTCAACGACCTCAAGGTTCTCTGGGTATTGTCCATTCCGCACATTGTATAGCTGCACCTGCATTTCGATCTTCTCGATCAGGGCCAGACACTGAACATTCCTTGCCCGTTCGATCGGGCTGCCCTTACCCTCACTCTCACTCCCCGGCTGGCCAGCAAAGTAGCGTATGGCAATGAATGCCATGAGAGCTATGATCAGTAATGCCGCGATCAGGGTCATGGCGGCAAAACCCCTGTGCCGGCTGTGTTCCACATTTGACTATACTCTACTGGCAGCAAATGTCAACCGGCTCAAGAAACTGCAATTCCCTATTGACTTTTCGCCCATTTTAGGTAATATTATAGTCTATGTCAAAAAAATATTGGTCAATATATCTCTACTTGCAGGAGGCTAGATGGACCCAATTGCTAATATGCTCACTATAATCCGGAACGGATGTCAGGCAGAGAAGCAAGAGGTTACCGTCCCTTATTCGCGGCTGAAGACCGAAATCCTTCGGGTCATCCTCGAAGAAGGGTACATTAACAATTTCACGCTTGATGCTAAGAAAAGGAAGATAACCATCATGCTCAAGTACGCAAAGAATGGCGAACCAGTGATCAGAGATCTCGAGCGCATTTCCAAAAGTTCGCGTCGCGTTTACGTTTCAAAAAAGGAAATCCCTCAGGTGTTGGGCGGTTTGGGAACGGCAATTTTGACGACGCCGGTCGGTGTACTCAGTGACCGTGAGGCGAAGCGCAAGGGTGTCGGCGGCGAAGTAATCGCCTACGTCTACTAGCAGGAGGTAGTATGTCCAAGAATCGTTATCGTCCGGTCATGATTCCCGAGAAGGTAAAGGTACAGCTCACGGATTCGAACGTCAAGGTCGGCGGGCCGCTAGGCCATCTGGAACAACGCGTCTGCCCGAAAGTCAAAGTCATTCTTGAAAAAGACCATGTACTAGTCCAGGCTCTCGATGATACCAAATCCGCGGCCGCGCAACAGGGTACAATGCGCTCGTTGATAATTAACATGATCGAGGGTGTGATAAAGGGTTTTGAGAAAACACTCATCATCGAGGGAACCGGCTACCGGGCACAGATGAGTGGATCTGGTCTGCAGCTATTCCTTGGATTTTCGAAACCGAAAACCGTTGCGATACCCAAGGATTTGAAGTGTGAATTGAAGGTTGTGAAGAGCGCTGAAAAAGGTGATTTGACCTACATAACCCTGAGCGGAATAGATAAGCAAAAGGTGGGTGATGTTGCCGCACTCATCAAGAAAACGAGAAAACCTGATCCCTATAAACACAAGGGCGTTCGCTATGCAGATGAAGTCCTCAGAAAAAAGATCGGTAAGCGCGCAGTGGTACAAGCCTAAGGAGGAATAATTGGGATTAACCGGCAGAAAGAAGAGACAGCAGAGCATCAGAAAAAAACTCTCGGGAACGACGGAACGCCCAAGACTGTGTGTTTTCCGGAGCAACCGCTATATCTACGCCCAACTGATCGATGACACAAAACAGAAGGTACTGTTCTCCTACTCCTCGGCAAATCTCAAGGAAAGCAAGAAGAAGAAGAAGACCGAAATCGCTCTCGAAGTAGGCAAAAATATAGGGAAGATCGCAATTGACAAAGGTATTACTAAAGTAGCATTCGATCGCGCCGGGTACAAGTATCACGGTCGCGTCAAGGCCCTAGCCGAAGGCGCCCGAGCTGCAGGATTGAAATTCTAGAAGGAGGTTTCGTGTTAGAGACTAGTCCGTTCATTGAGAAACTAATAGAATTGAAAAGGGTCTCCAAGGTAGTAAAGGGCGGCAAGCGCCTGAAGCTGTACGCCTGCGTCGTGGTCGGCGACGGCACCGGGAATGTCGGCATCGGTCATGCAAAGTCATCCGAGGTGGCGCCCGCGATCAGGAAGGCGACGGAAAGTGCCAAGAAGAACATGTCGAGTGTGGATGTGACCGAAGGCACGATCCTGTATGCGACAATCGGCAAGTTTTGTGCCAGCAAAGTCGTGTTGAAACCAGCCCTTACCGGAACCGGTATCATCGCGTCGAGCGCGGTGCGCGCCGTTTGTGATGCGGCGGGCATCAAGAATATTCTAACGAAATCACTCGGTTCGAACAATCCAACAAATCTTGCCCGCGCCACGATCAACGGTTTGAAATCGATTCGTTCGGTTGCCGAAGTCGCGGAGATGAGGAATAAGCCAGTCGAGTATTTTACGAGGAAGAAACATGAAAAAACTGAAGGTAACACTGAAAAAGAGTCTGATCGACAAACAGAAGAAACATAAGCTTACGCTCAAGGCGTTGGGCCTAACCAAAATTGGCAAGTCCAGGATATTTCCGGATAATGATGCGATACGTGGGATGATCGGGCAGGTATCCTACATGGTCGAGGTCGAGGAAGTCAAGCATGAAACTAAGTGATTTGAAACCAGCAAAAGGCGCAACCAAGAGACCGAAGCGCGTGGGTCGCGGGCCGGGCTCAGGGCACGGTAAGACCTCTACGCGCGGTCACAAGGGACACAAACAGCGTTCCGGGTTCAACACCAAACGCGGTTTTGAAGGCGGTCAAACGCCCCTGGTACGCAGGATCCCGAAACGCGGCTTTACGAATATCTTCAAGACGAATTACGAGATCGTGAATGTCCAGATGCTCGGCAAGTTCGACCCCAATACCGAGGTGACTCCCGAACTACTCAAGCAAAGCGGCATGGTCAAGGGAAAGCACAAGTTGAAGATACTTGGTGACGGAGAACTATCAGTTCCTCTGAAAGTCAAAGCCCATAAATTCTCTAAGACTGCTCGGGAAAAAATCCTGAAGGCGAAAGGCGAGGTCGAACAAATAGCATGATTTCAACTTTCGGTAACATATTCAAGGTACCTGAACTAAAAAAGAAGCTGCTCTTTACCCTCTTTGCCGTTGCGGTATACCGTCTGGGTGCCCATTTACCGCTACCCGGCATCAATGCTCAGGCACTGGGGTTGTTGATGCAGCAACTGAAGCAACAGGGATCGATATTCGGCATGTACGACATATTCGTGGGTGGAGCATTGTCGCGCGCGGCGATTCTCTTCTTGGGCGTCATGCCCTATATTTCATCTTCAATCATCTTCCAGCTACTCGGTTCGGTCTTCCCGCAAATCGAACGGTTACAGCGCGACCAGGCTGGGCGTAGGAAGATCACCCAGTACACACGGTATCTCACCGTCGGTCTTGCTGCGTTCCAGGCGATCAGCATTTCAATATTCCTCGAGACTCAGCAATTCTCCGGACCAACCGGGGTCATACCGATCGTGTTCAGTCCGGGATGGGCTTTTAGGCTCACCGCCATGCTCACCCTGACCTGTGGTGCCATCTTCGCGATGTGGATCGGCGAACAGATCACGGAGAAGGGCATCGGCAACGGTATTTCGTTTCTCATCTTCATTGGATGTCTTGAAGAGTATCCGGGTTATTTCCTGCGCACGGTACAGCTGGTCATGACCGAAGGATTGTCGATCATCAACCTCATCCTGGTGGTGCTCATCATGATCATGATCGTTGGCGCCGTTGTCATCATGACCCAGGCCGCGCGCCGTATACCAGTGCAGTACCCTAAACGTATTGTCGGCCGCCGCATGTATGGCGGCCAGTCTACGTTTCTGCCGCTGCGGGTGAATACGGCCGGCGTCATTCCGATCATATTTGCCCAAGCCCTCGTTGTTTTTCCGGGCACGGTGGCAGCCTATATACCCGCATTGAAGACGATCACCGAGGTATTCAGGCCTGGCTACTTTCTCTACGATATCGTATTCTTCGCCTTGATCGTTTTCTTCACCTATTTTTATACCTCGGTCGTGTTCAATCCCGTCGAGCTGGCCGACAACATGAAACGCTACGGCGGTTTTATTCCCGGCATCCGACCCGGACCGCGAACCGCCAATTACATAGACAGCGTTCTCTCTAGGATTACCCTACCTGGTGCACTCTTCCTGGGTTTCATAGCCCTGGTTCCCTGGTATTTGATCAATTTTCTCAACGTACCATTCTATTTTGGTGGTACGACCCTGCTGATCATTGTCGGCGTCGCACTGGATACGCTGCAGCAAATCGAATCGCAGCTAATGATGTATCACTATGAGGGCTTTATGAAGCGCGGCAAGATCAGGGGGCGCAGATGAGAATCGTCATCTTCGGTCCTCCGGGTGTCGGCAAGGGCACTCAGGCAAATCTCCTATGCGAGAAATACAAACTGCTACGGATATCGACGGGCGACCTGCTGCGTGAACATGTCGCGTTGAGCAGCCCGACCGGCCGAAAAGTTGAGCAATTCATGAAAAAGGGGCATCTCGTGCCTGACGACATAATGTTTGAAATCGTCGATAGCATGTTAATCGAGAACAAGGATCAAGATATTCTCTTCGATGGTTTTCCGAGGAACCTCAATCAAGCACGCGACCTGGAAAAAAGCCTTGCCCAACTTGGTCAGACGATCGATCTGGCACTCCAGATGCATCTACAGGATGACGAGATAATCAAGCGTCTGGTGAACCGGCGCTATTGCCCGAAATGCGGCCGGATCTACAATTATATCACCAACCCACCAAAGATCGACGGTCTGTGCGATTGTGATAATCAGAAGCTCTTGAAGCGGACTGACGACACCGAAGAGATCATCAGGAAAAGACTGACGATCTATGAAGCGGAAACACGTCCTCTGATCAGCTACTACAAATCACTCAACGTCTACCGAGAAATCGATGCCCACGGCAACCAAGAAGAGGTACTACGTAAGATTTCCAGTATTGTTGATGACTATATCAATATCAAATGCAGAAGCAATTGAGCGCATCACGATTGCCGGCCGTATCATCGATGAGATCTTCAAGACTATCGACAAAATGGATTTGAAGGGTATGCGCACACTTGATCTTAACGACCGCATAGACACATTGATACGGGAACGCAGCGGAAAACCGGCTTTTTTGAATTACCGAGGTTTCCCGAAGAGCTGCTGCATATCTCTGAACAGTGAGGTTGTGCACGGGATTCCTGACACCCGACGCATCGAAAACCGCGATCTTGTAAAGATCGATGTCGGTGTCCAGTACGGCGGCTATATCGCCGACGCAGCACGTACGTTCGTGGTCGGTGGTATCAGTCCTGAAGTGAAGCAACTGGTCAACGTGACTGAAACCGCACTGCGCAAAGGGATTGAGGCCGCACAACCACGCAACAACGTCTCACATATTTCCCGTGCCGTACAGACGGTCGTCGAGAAAAACGGCTATAGCGTCGTGCGTGAGTTAACTGGACACGGTGTAGGCAAGAATCTGCACGAGGAACCAATAATCCCCAACTTTGTGAATGGGGGTTCAGAAGTGAAAATAAAACCTGGAATGGCGCTGGCGATCGAGCCCATGGTCAACATGGGTGGTCATGAGGTCATTACTGCAGAGAACGGCTGGACCATCATGACCAAAGACGGCTCCCTATCATGTCATTACGAAGATACTGTTTTGGTGCTCGAGGACCGCAACGTGAATCTCACCCGCCCCAAGGAGGACTGATTAATGGCTAGAAAAGACCTTATTCAGACCGAAGGCACGATAGTTGAAACACTCCCCAATGCGATGTTCCGCGTCGAACTGGACAACGGCCACAAGGTACTCGCCCATGTTTCGGGCAAGATGCGCATGAGTTACATAAAGATCCTGCCAGGAGATAGGGTCTTGCTGGAATTGACGCCCTACGACCTATCCCGTGGCCGGATTGTATGGCGATATAAATAGTGACGAAAAGGGTTGATTTTTTCATGAAATTCGCTATAATTGCAGTTTGTAGGAGGAAATTTGAAGGTTAAGGCATCAGTCAAGAAGCGATGCGCTTCGTGTCGAGTTATAAAGAGAAAAGGTGTTGTCATGATCATATGCAAGAATCCCCGGCACAAACAGCGCCAGGGATAAAGGCAGGTGCTTGGTCAGAGGTGCTATGTGCAGACGGCAAGTAACCGTAAGAAGCATATGAGGCCCCAGCCCCGAGACCCGAGTGCGCGCCTTATGTAAGGAGGTATATGGCCAGAATTGCTGGTATTGACCTGCCACCCAATAAGAAGGTGGAGTACGGATTAACTGCGATTTTCGGAATTGGTTTAGCCACCGCGCAGAAAATCGTTGCGCACATAGGTATTGATCGGTCAAAGCGCATCAAGGACCTGACCGATGATGAGGTTACGAAGATAAGAAAGTTGCTGGAATCAGATTACCGTGTTGAGGGCGCATTGCGCGCTGAGATCGCGTCGGATATCAAACGACTCATCGATATCGGCGCCTATCGTGGAACCAGGCACAAAATTGGGTTACCGGCCAGGGGTCAACGCACACGCACGAACGCCCGAACGAGAAAGGGACGAAAGAAGACAGTTGCTGTTTACCGCGGTCCGAGAGGAGAAAGAAAGTGAGAAAGCCAGCAAGAGTCATTCCGCGAAGAAAGAAAGGTGTAAGGGCTGAACCGACCGGCATCGCGAATATTTACGCAACTTTCAACAACACAATCGTCTCTATTGCCGACGCCAAGGGAAATATCCTCTGCTGGTCCTCAGCCGGACGAATTGGCTTCAAGGGCACAAAGAAAGGAACTGCCTACGCGGCCGCGAAATGCGCGGATGCGGCGGCACGCGAAGCCCAATCACTGGGTGTGAGAAAGGTCGAGGTACGGATCAAGGGACCCGGACCAGGCCGCGAAGCCGCGATCCGAACCCTGCAAACGGTTGGTCTGACCATTACCGCGATCAAAGACGTGACACCGCTACCTCACAACGGCTGTAAACCTCCACGCCGTAGGAGGGTATAATGGCACGTTATATTGGACCGAAATGTAAGATCTGCCGGCGCGAGGGAGAGAAGTTATTCTTGAGAGGAAGCAGATGCTACACGGATAAGTGCGCTTTCACGCGGCGGGGTTATCCGCCAGGAACCCACGGTCGCGTGGGTCGACGAAAGCTCACCTCATACGCCACGCAGCTGCGCGAAAAGCAGAAGGTCAAGGCCATGTATGGACTCCTGGAACAGCAGTTCCGTAACGTCTTTACCACGGCAGCCCGGAAATCCGGGAATACCGGCGAGAACCTGCTGGTGCTATTAGAAAGAAGATTGGATAACGTTGTATATCAACTGGGCATTGCCTCATCGCGCACTCAGGCACGGCAGCTGGTGCGCCACGGACATATCCTCATTGACGGCAAGAAGGTTGATATACCATCATATTTGGTAAAAACAGGTCAGGAGGTAAAGCTGGTGGATAGTCAGAAGAAAAATCCTCTGGTCAGCAAATCGCTTGAAGAACGCGATCTCGAGAGAATCGTCGGCTGGCTCAAAATCGATAAAGAGAAGATCACCGGAACAATAGTCAGACACCCGAAAAGAGAAGACATCACATTGCCCATTCAGGAAAGTCTGGTTGTTGAATTCTACTCAAAGTAGAGGGGAACCATGACATTAAAACCACTAGTCATGCCAAAGAATGTTGAAATCGATAAAGAGGTGACCAATGACACATTTGGCAGGTTCATACTATCACCTCTTGAGCGTGGTTTTGGCGTAACGATCGGTAACTGCCTGCGCAGAGTTCTTCTGTCTGCAATACAGGGAGCCGCCATAACCAAGATCAGAATCGAAGATATCCTGCAAGAATTCTCTTCAATCCCAGGGGTCTATGATGATGTCGTACAGATAATCCTCAATCTGAAAAAACTCAGCGTGAAACTGCTCTCCGATGAACCTAGCACCCTCTACCTCAAGGTGAAGGCCAAGAAAGAGTATCTAGCCGAACACATCGAGAAGAACCCCAACGTCATTATCGCCAATCCCCAGCAGAGAATCCTCACGGTGACCGAATCCAAGGTGAATTTTACATTGGAAATGCACGTCGAAGCCGGTCGTGGGTACGTGCCCTCGGAAATGATCAAACACGGCGATGTGCCGGTCGGCACGATCTTCCTCGATGCATTGTTCTCACCGGTGCTTGCCGTGAACTTCGATATCAAGAACACACGTGTCGGCACACGTACTGATTATGACCATCTAGTACTCGACGTAAAGACTGATGGCACAATATCGCCAGTCGAGGCTGTGGTCGAGGCTTCAGGGTTGTTGAAACATCACCTTTCCTTCTATACGAGCCTGGGCGTTGAGCCTCAATTCTCTTCCAAGGAACAACTCGATGCCGAGCATAGACGGATCAGGGAAATACTGAAACGCAGTATCGACGAACTCGAGATATCGGTACGCGCAAGCAACTGTCTGAAGGAAAGAGACATCAAGACGATCGGCGAATTGGTCAAGAAGAGTAGTAAGGAATTGCTCAGTTACGAGAATTTCGGTAGAAAATCTTTGAAGGAATTGGAGAAGAATCTCGCCAAGGTGGGATTGCACCTGGAAATGGACGTCAACAAGTATCTGAAAGAGGACATCTAACGCTATGAGACACGGCGATCGCGTAAAGAAACTGGGCCGGACACGAGAACACCGGCGTGCGCTGCTTCGGAACCTCTGTCGCTCGCTCTTCATCTTCGAGAAGATCAAGACAACACTACCCAAGGCCAAGGCAACCAGGCAAATGGCTGAACGGTTGATCGAATACGCAAAAAGAAATGACCTTGCGGCGAAGCGACGCATATACCGATACATCCCGGATCATAAGCTCGTAAAAATAATCTGTGATGAGATCGGCCCCAAGTTTGCCGAGCGATCTGGTGGGTACACGCGTATTTACCGGATGGGGCCGAGACTGGGTGATGGTGCAGAAATCGCGATACTCGAACTCGTCGAGCAGAGTGATGCATCAACCATTGTCCAACGCAGGAAACTCATCGAGCGCCGTAAGCTAGTTGAAGTAAAGAAGGAAAAGAAGCAAAAAGAGAAGAAAGCCAAAGATAAAAAGCCGAAGGCAAAAGAGAAAGAAAAAGCAGACAAGAAGAAAACGGCGAAAAAAGCACCAAAGACCAAAAAACCCAAGAAGATCAAAGAAAAAACCAAGTAGCATCTCGGTGCTCTTATCTCAACCATACAAACACATTCAATCCGTGGCGATACGGACGTGGGATGATCACTCGTAAGACGCTCATATATCTCACGGCTTGTCTGCTACTTGCACTTTCCTGTATAGCACGCCGGCCGGTAAGAAAGCCATTCACCAGCACAGAACCAAAGGTGCCACACGAGTTTCGCCAGGGGTTATGGATACGCGCTTCCTCAACTGCCTCACCCGAAGCCCTGCCCCGCTTAGTACGGATCGTGGAAGGGATGAACATCACCGACCTTTTCGTACAGGTGGTGGTCGGCGGTTATGCCTACTGTGATTCAGATCTGCTACCGCGCAGCCAATACCTCTCCGAGGTCTCTGGAACCGAATACGATCCGCTCGACTCACTGATCCGCATATTTGCCCATTCCGGGGTGCGGGTTCATGCCTGGGTGAATACATTCCTGTACTGGTCACTCACTGAACCACCTGATTCACTAAACCACGTTTTCTACACACATCCCGATTGGTTCATCCATGATGTAAATGGAATCTCGATGGCTGATTATTCCTATGTTAAGTGGAAGAATCTCCGGCTTGAAGGGTTATACCTTGATCCGCGGCACGCCGAAGTGACGGATTTCGTGCAGCGAATATGTGTTGACATCGCAAGCAGGTATCCTGTTGATGGCATTCACCTTGATTTCATAAGATACCCCGGCATCTTATGGGGGCTACCGGACAATGATGAAGCCGCCCTGCTGGCCGGTGCTGATGACCGTATCGTGCGCTGGTGCAATCTGGTCCGCTACAGCAGGTTGAACTTGCTTGAGCGCTGGCAGATATGGCATGCGTGGCGTCTGACACGCAACCGTCAAGGGATAATCGCACGTTTAGTCGATGATGTTGGCCGCCTGCTCTCGACCCATGCCCTCAAGGATGATTGTCAATTATCCATCGCGCTATTTGCGAACCCTTCGCTTTTCCGTTACTCATTTGCCCAGGACTGGACTGAATGGCGTGCCGATAGATATCTTCCGGTGATCATGGCTTACACCCCGGATATCGCGCTCTTTGCTGACTATTTGAATTTTGCACTATTCAACCGGCCCGATGCATTACTGGGCATCGGCTTACTCTGGCCCGACATGCAGGAAACAGCCAAGTGGCAGGCAGCTGCGGTCAAGGAGGCTAATGGTACGGGGATTTGCCTCTTCGACTTCACAAGCATTGATTCGCTCCTTGACCCGTCAACCTGGCAAGCGGCCATTCAGCAAGAAAACATTCTCGATGTTGACAGCACACGATACCAGCCATTATCTGACGTATTCATTGACACACCACATCCCGCCATGGTCGATGCAGGATACGGTCTTGCCTCGTGGGGCAGTGATCTGAGATTTACGGCGTTCCTTTTTTCACTTTCTTTGAACCCGCAACGCGACATCACCCGCTTGGGTTTTGACCGGGGAAAATTCCTTGATGCGATTGCTCAGGATATAGCGGCATTCAGATTTCTTGACCAAGCGGTCTTTCCCATGGGCGACGAGGTTATGGAACCGCCACGCCGAAGGGTTAGATACACATTCATACCATGGTCAGCCGGTGACTCGCTTGAGGTCATCGCCGAGGCAGAAGTGCTCCAGGAATTCGAGCGCGACACGATCCTGTATCCGATCGCCTGTGACCCCCTGGCAAGAGCCGCATTCAATGCCGAATTCCAGAACCGGGAAACACTACTCGCACCAACTGGTGTCTATGCCTTCCAGGTAGACAGCATCTATCCGGGCGGACAAATGTACGACCGAGCAGATATACCATCAGAATTGCGTCCCGTGTTCATTAACTGGACAATAAAACAAAAGGCCCGAGCAGTCTTGGGCAGGTTTGATTAGTATGTATTTTGATAGGAATAACCGGAATTGTCATAAAGAGGAGTTGATATGTTTGATAAAATGAAATCGATCTTGACGAGGATCACAGCAGATTACGCTGACATCCGTTATGAAATCAAGAAGGAAACACGCATATCTCTTAATGGTAATGAATTGAGCGAAATCGGCAGCAACACCACAGATGGCTACGTGTTGCGCGTGCTCAACAAAGGAGGATATGCATCTGTGGCGTTCACTAGTGATGGCGATCACGAAAAAGCAATCACCACGGCGCTGGAAAATGCCCGCCTGATGGCAGCATTCACTGCGCAACCCGTGATCATGGCAAAGACCGAAATCATCCGGGACAAATATTCACCTGAACTGAACGAAGACCCACGCAAGATCACGATCGACGAAAAACTTGCTCTCACAAAACACTATAATACATTGGCACTGAAGCATGACAAGATCGCCACGACTAATGTTCAATATATGGAGCTCATCCGTGAAAAGCATTTTCTCAGCACTGAGGGCAGTGAGATTACCGAAGAATTGGTCACCGCACGCATCTCGGGGCTACTCACCAGCCGGGATGGAAATCTCATTCAGAATGTCCGCGTCGCCGCTGGTGGCAGCCATGGTTTTGGCATATTGCGGGACCGCGAAGACGTATTTGAGAACAAGGCATCTATCGCGACTGAATTACTCAAGGCACAACCCGTAGAAAGCGGCCGCTACAATGCCGTCGTCAATCAAAGCCTGGGTGGCGTATTCACACATGAAGCTTTTGGTCATTTTTCCGAGGCCGACATCATAGAAAACAATCGTTCGATGAGAGAAAAGATGCAGGTCGGCGCCAAGCTCGCCAATGATTTCGTCAACATAACTGATGACCCGACCCTGCATCAGCAACTCGGACACTACCGGTACGACGACGAAGGCGTACCGGCACACCGTACGCCTCTCTTGGCGAAAGGCGTGCTGGTCGGCCGGCTGCACTCGAGAAGAACTGCCGCGGCCTTTGGCGAGCCCATAAGCGGACATTGCGTTGCCGAGGATTACCGGTATGCGCCGATCATCAGAATGGGTACGATCTTCATCGAGCCCGGCGTAAGAACCTTTGAAGAACTACTGGATCAATTGGGCAATGGGCTGTACATCCTGGATGCCAAGGGTGGTCAGACGAGCGGCGAGAACTTCACCTTCGGCGCCCAGTACGGCTATTTGGTCGAGAACGGCAAGGTTGCTGGTATGGTGCGTGACATCAATATCTCAGGTAATCTATATACCACACTGCAAAATATCCAGGCAATCGGCAATGACCTGAAATTCAGCGAAAGAGGCGGCTGCGGAAAAGGTCAAGTAAACATCCGCTCATGTTACGGAACCCCCCATCTGCTGATCAATAACCTAATCATCGGAGGAATTTAATCATGGATAAGTTGATGACCCTTATCAAAGCACATAGTGATCAGGCTGAAGTCTATTCGTTGAATCAGACGCAAAACATATTGGAGTTTGAGGATAACCGACTGAAAGACATTCAGAGTACAATGCAAGGCGGCATTGCCTTGCGCCTGATCAAAGAGCGGAAGTTAGGGTTTGCCTACACCAAGAATGTGACTGATCCGCAGGAATTAGTAGCAAACGCCCTCGACTCGCTGCGCGGTGGTGTCAGCGCGACGTTCGACTTTCCACTCACACCAACCGTACCCGAACTGGATACTTATGACCCGATGATCACCCAGACGACGAACACGGCCCTTGCCGAAGAATGCCAGCGCATCTCTTCTTTTCTGGAGAAGAAGACTAAGAACCAGGTGAATATCACCGCCAGCACCGCGATCAATAAAATCCGCATAATCAACACGGCAGGAACCGACGTGTCGACCGATGCCTCGTACTACGCCATCTCGGTCTCGATAATATACCCGGGATCAGCAACCGGGATACACAAGTCATTCGTTACAAAATCATTTCACAAACTGGACGATGCAGAACTGGACATGCTGGCACACCTGTACAATCAAGGCAAGAATGAACAAGTAGCTTCGGGTGGCCGGATCAAGGTGCTATTCATGCCTCAGGCAATGTACACGCTGATCTGGCGCTTGCAAAGTGCAACCAGCGGGGAGGCCCTCTATCACAAGCAATCACCCATGGCCGACCGTCTGGGAGAAAAGGTATTCGATGAGAAACTGACCATCATTGACAATCCCATCGATGACACCAAACCTGGTGCCCGCGCCTTTGACGACGAGGCAACCCCATGTCGGAAGGTATCCATAGTTGAGCAGGGCGTTCTCAAGAATTATTACCATGACCTCTATTATGCGGCGAAAATGAAGACCGACCCGACCGGCCATGGCTTCAAGGACTCCCGGTGGCCTGGTGACAAGATATCAATCAAACCCGTACCTTCCCTACAACATCTGACGATCGAACCTGGCGAAGGATCGTTCGAACAATTGATCCGAAGCATGGACCGAGGCATAATCGTCTGCGGCGCACTGGGCGCGCACAGCGGGAATATCCCGAACGGCGATTTCTCGATCGGCTTGTCACCTGGCCTATATGTCGAGCAGGGTGAAATAAGAGGCCGGATAAAGGACGCCATGATCGCCGGTAACATATACGATGTCATGAATCACGTGGTGGGTATTGAAGATAAAGTACACGCGGCCTATACAGGCTACTACCCGGCAGTGCTTTTTGACGATGTGAGTGTGGCAACGAAAAAATGAGCCTGTTGGGTTTGTGAAATACTATGTGATTAACGGATGAAAAGGAAGAAGGACACGACATCAAAACGTATCCGGTTCTATAATGAGCTGGCATCCTTGTATGATTTCATATGTACGCCCGAGAACCGCAAGCGGGATGTCGCGGTCCTGGAAAGGATCATCAAACGCCATGTGAAATCAAAAGGCAAGGAACTGCTTGATGTCGCCTGCGGTACAGGCCTCGAGGACAGCTATCTCAAGAAGAATTTCAACGTCACCGGACTTGACCTGAATACCGCTGTGCTCCGGATCGCGCGCAAGAGAAATCCAGAAATCACATATCTGCAGGGTGACATGAGAACCTTCAGAATCGACAAGACCTTTGATATCATCACTTGCTTTGATGCGATGTGCTACCTGCGGAATTACCGGGACCTGCGCCAAACTCTGGCCAATTTTCACCGCCACTTGAAACCCGGCGGCTTGTTGATATTCTATATCGACCCCGTTTTTCTGAAGGAACACTTCAAGCAGGAAACGTTCATCGTCAGTCATAAGACCAAAGACAACAAGACTGTCATTCTATTCGAGGCCTATCGCAAACAAGGCAAGAAGATCAAGGGTTATGCTGCCTATCTGATCCTGGAGCCGAACCGCGAGCGCTTTGAGGAGGATGCTTTTGAAACACTCGGTTTCTTTGCGGTAAGCATGATCCGAGGGATCTTACAGCGCTTGAATCTCCGCACGTACATGTATGATACGGGTGCGAGGACAACATTCTCTCTCAGAAGGTATGATGGAACCAAACACAGCCCGGTCTTCGTATGTCAGAGGAGGCTGCGTACTTGAACATTTTTGTCACCGGGGTTCATGAGTGTGGTGGAAAAAGACGAGATTGTGACCGGCCTACTCATTGGAACGGCTGACACGCCGGAGCGCGCAGCGTCGGTTGCCGGGTTCTTCAACAAGTGCCCTTACTGCGCCCATGCTAGCCATACCGGTAACATCGTCATTGCTGCACTGTCTTTCCCGCCGAATCACAAATGGTGGTTCGAATCCATGGCCGACGATCCGGCTGGCACCATAGGACTTCAAGCAGCAGAAGCCATTTACCTAGAAAGGATCAATGCTCAAAGCCCATGGAGTAGCGGCCGCATTGGGCAGCAAATGGCACAACCACCGTGTGGAGCTGAGTGCAGTACCTGCCGCATGTATCAACATAATTGCCCGGGATGCCCAGCCAGCCGATCGTTCATTGATTAATCCTGCCTAACGCGAAAGCAAACACAAGAGACCAGGGCAACCTTGTGACGAAGTGCTACTTAATGTATATACCCAGCGTCACTGCAACCGTATGTATCCAATTATTGGTATAGCCATCCCCTGGTCCCGGATCATCTTCTTCCGTCCCCCGTGCCCCGCCTCCGATATAGCGCACATTCAAGAAGGTATCAAAGGACCTGCTCAGGACGAACCCGAGACGCACTGAGGCATCGAGGATCGATCCGACAAAATCATTCTCGCTGCCCGTGATATACTTGCCCGACGCGTAGAACCCGTCTATCTCACTGCCGAACCAGAGTCCGCTTCTGAAGGGTATTCGCGTCCGGAACTTGAATATCGGTACCGGACCCACATTCTGATTGATGCGGAACAGGGTACCATCGTAGGAACGGAAGCTGATCGATGCATTCCTGATTTGTAACGAAAGACCTATCGCCAGTTCCCTGTCTTGCTGTTTCCAAAAATCATACAAGTAGCTCAGCCGCCAGAAATCGAATCCGTAACGCAATTTCACAGGTGTATTTGCAGGAAACAGAAGGTCGTCAATCACGACATCGCGGCTCAACAGGGCTTCGGTCTGAATATCCAGTGGCTGGAACAGCAATATCAGATTGTGCCTCCGCCCCAGCGCCAACTCAGCCGTCAGTCTATTGTAGCGGAAGAAGATATCCTGCCCTCCCTCGGTAACGTAGTCGAATTCAGCACCGTTCTCGCCAAACTGTATTGTGTGTGAAATGACATCGACAAGTCCTATTTCAAGGCCACCGCGAAAACCGTAAGGGTTTTCAGGATCGTTCACCAGTGTTCCTCCACCACACTTGTGCTCCTGGGCCAAGGCCGCGGGCAGTGTAAGGAAAAAGAACACGTACATCGCACACGTCATCAACTTACTCATATCAACCTCCTCATTGCACGCAACGAATGTCAGTCAATGAATTCAAATAATGATCGTTTTCCCCTGATGATAATTATACGTTTTCTGTAATAAATTGTCAACGTAGCGCTTGCATCAAAAGCATTTCTACGTATAATCGTTGATGCAATCCGCAATCCCCTATCTCGGTGAAATATTATCGATCACAACCGCAGTCATCTGGGCATTCGCGGTCACCCTTTTCAAGAAAAGCGGTGAATCAGTACATCCCCTTGCCCTCAATGCATTCAAGAACCTACTGGCAATGGTACTGTTCATCCCCACGATCTGGCTGTTGGGTCAATCACTACTCTTCCCGGCATCACATGATGTCTATCTCATTCTTCTGCTCAGCGGAGCGATCGGTATTGGCATTGGCGACACACTGTTCTTCAAGAGCCTGAACCTACTGGGAGCTGGGTTGACCGGTATTGTGGTTTGCTTGTACAGTCCGTTCATCATCCTGTTCTCATTCATCTGGCTGCAGGAGAGCCTCACGCTGCTTCAGTGGTTCGGGGTCCTACTCATCATCTCAGCCATACTCATCGCCACGCTGCGCCAAAACGTGGCTGAGGTGACGCCACGCAGGGTCGCGGCCGGTATTGCCTACGGTTTCATCGCTTCGGCGGCAATGGCCATCGGTGTAGTCCTGATGAAACCGCTATTAGGCACTTATCCGGTAATATGGGTGGCCGAGATCCGGCTCATCGGTGGCATGGTTGTATTACTGTTTGTGCTCCTCCTTCACCACCGGCGAAAGAGCATCATACGTTCGCTCATCAGCACGAGGAATTGGCAATACACTCTTGCCGGATCATTTTTTGGTGCTTATCTTGCAATGGTGATCTGGATTGCGGGTATCAAGTACACGCAGGCGTCGATCGCCTCGGCATTGAATCAAACGAGCACGATCTTCATCTTCATATTTGCTGGTCTCATCCTGAGAGAACCGATCACGGTGCGCCGAGCACTCGGGATCATACTTGCTTTCACCGGTGCTTTTCTCGTATCGTTCTTTAAGATACCTGGTTTGTGATGGACAACCGGGTCAGTCGAACAACGCCGCGACAAAACGCTTCGGGTCGAATTCAAGAATATCGTTGATACCTTCTCCCACCCCTAGATAGAGCACCGGCAACATTAATTCATTACAGATCGGAATTATCGCACCACCCTTGGCCGTGCCATCGAATTTGGTGAGCATCAATCCATTGATGCCGATATTCTCCGTGAAGATCCTTGCTTGCTGAATTGAATTTTGTCCAAGTGTCGCGTCGATGGTCAGTATGTTATGATCAGGCCCTTGGGGCTTGAATTTCCTGACGATACGCATGATTTTCTTCAACTCTTCCATGAGATCCGTCCGGGTGTGCAGGCGGCCAGCAGTATCGATGATCACGCACTCGACACCCTTGGACCTAGCCTTGGCTATCGCATCAAAGACGACCGCACCTGCATCCTGGCCTTTCTGCGAGCCGACGATTTCAACCCCAACCTTCTCTGCCCACACATTCAATTGCTCGTGGGCCGCGTCGCGATAGGTATCGGCGCTAGCCAGAAGCACTGAACCGCGCTTCCGGTGCAGATTCGCCAGCTTGGCCACCGACGTTGTCTTACCTGAACCATTCACACCACTCACCATGATGATCATCGGCCGCGTGATGTCTGGTTGAGGACATTCCAGAGAGAGCAAGCGGATGAGCTCTTCCCGTAATGCCGCCGCGCGGTCACCCCTGGCCTGCTCCAGTGTCTTCACGATGGCCGCCGAGTACTTCACGCCCACGTCTGCCCGAATAAGTGTATCCTCGATCGCCTCTAGTGACCTGTCCTGGGTTCCGGCAAAAACGCCTCTCAATCTTGAAATCGCAGGTTTGAACTTACCCAGCACTATTCACATCTCCGGTTATAATGGGTATTCCTGATTTATTCTTCCAGTTGGGTGATCTTTTCCAGATCGGCAAGCTTGGCCGAGATTATCTTGCTCTCCCGGGGTCTTTCCATGGTGAGCCCGTAGAGATAATCTGCATACTCCATAGTCGCCCGGTTGTGCGTGATGATCACAACCTGGGTTCTCTGGGAAAGATCGCGTAGGAACTTGTTGAAACGCACCACATTTATGTCATCGAGCGGAGCATCGATCTCATCGAGTATGCAGAAAGGCGCTGGTTTCACCAAGTAGAAGGCCAATAGCAAACTTATCGCGAGTAGTGTCTTCTGCCCGCCCGATAGCTGGTTTATCGTCTTCAAACGCCGGCCCATCATCCGGATTACTATTTCGACCTTGCTCGCGAGCGGGTTTTCTGGATCGGTCAGGATGAGGTCCGCCTGCCCGTCCTCGAAGAAGTTGGCGAACACAAAGTTGAACTGCTTCCTCACATCCTGGAAGGTCTCGTTGAACCGGTCGCGCGCGCGCTGATCCAGTTCCTCGATCGATTTCATGAGGTTCTTCTTGGCGGCAATTATGTCGTCACGTTGGTCAACGAATTCATCCAGTCTCTTCTTTTCATCCTCGAAGGCCTGCAGACTCAAGGGATTGACCTCGCCGAGTTTTTCGATCCTCCCCTTTACCTCGGCGGCCTTGCTCGACGCGTCGGTTATCTCCTCCTCTGGCGTATAGTCACCCAGGACCACATCGAAATCATCGTCTGCCTTACGTGCCAGATCATCACGCCGGTGATTCTTCTCAAAGAGCTGGTATTTCAGCTGCATTATTTCATCCTGCAAACCTTCATGATCTTTCTGTTTCCGGGCCAGCTGATCGTAGATCAGACTCTGCCTCTTGTTGTATTCATCCATCAATTGAGCAGGCAATTGCGCTTCATAAGCAAGTTTTTCCTGACGCTTCTCAGCAAGTTCTTTCTTGAGCGCCTCAATGGCATCATTGAGCCCGGTCAGGTCATCAGGTAGTGATCTTTGCTTCAACGACTCTATCTCGGCTTCCTCATCGGCAATCCTTTTCTTGAGTTGCTCTATCGATTCGGTAATTATGTTCTCCCTCCCGTTGAGGACCGCGATCTCGGTCGTCAGTCCGTTCACGGTTTCATTGATACCATCTAGTTCTTGTCTTGCCTGACCGATACGCTCGACGAGCTGCTCGTTTTCCTGCTCTCTCAGCACCTTCCCCTTCTCAATCTCTGCGACCGCCTTTTCCAATTCTGTGATCTTTGCCGCGGTATCCTCGCACGCCTTGGCCAGCGCGCCTCTATCCTGCTTGATAGTATTCATTTCCCGTGTCCGCTTCTCGACCATTTTCGTAGCATCCTTGAGTTTCAATGAAATCTCAGATTTCTTTACGTTAACTGCGAAGAGGCTGTTCCGGCCTTCTTCTATTTCCTTCCTGGCATTTTCGACTTCCTGTTGAAGCCGCTTTTTCTCTTCGGTGATGAACAAGACCTCGTTCCGAAGTGACTCTAATTTCCCTTTATACTCTTCGAGGCTCTGGGTAATCCTGAAGTAGCCGACCTCACCCCTTTCAACCACTATCATACCGTTCTTGAACAACATACCCTTACGTGTAACAAAACCACAGTCTGCATATTTCAGGGACAGGTCACGCGCCCGGGTATGCTCCTCGACAAGAAAATAGCTATTGATATAGCGTCCCAGCACGCCCGCCGCGGACTTGAATTCAACAAATTGTACCATGGGCACGGCATTCTTTATCTCTGGTTGATTTGCGGTCTCGACACCGCCGGTGAGATCAATGAAGCCGAAA
>JASFEK010000011.1:0-20270 GCA_050124875.1 Caldifarciminota bacterium
TTGAAGGATAAGAAGGTCGCTCTGTACGTAACCAAACAGCTGCGGTTTAACTGGACCGGAGGGAATCAGGCGATAGGTAAAATGAAGAAGATTTGTCAAGCGAAGGAAGCCGACATCGGTGAAACCGGAATCATAGTCTGGAGCAGCAATGAACGCGAGCAGATGATCAACGACGTCATCGCCAAGATCAGCCAATACTTCTAACCACCGGGGACAGGCATACTTAACGCCACACGCCTGACGCTCAACGCTTGAAATCAGCAAGTATCCACAGAACCAAAAGATGCCTGTACCCAACGTTTATGGTTCTGCCTTCGTCAGGAAGACCCGTGCGCCTTTCTCACCGGTGACTATGAATCCATTGTCGGTGGTCACCTTAATTTCTTCTGCACGCTCGGATTCTGCTTGGCCCCAAGCTACTGTCCAAAGAGTATCGCCGTCATCATCAATTCTCATAATGTAGATATCCGTACTCCCTGAACCATACGATTCTGTCCATCCAGCAACGAGGTAGTCGTCAGAAAAGATGTCTATTGATTGCGCATGCTCATCTTGTATACCGCCATAGGTTCTCGTCCACAGGGTATCGCCGTCCGGGGTAACTCTAATGGCATAGAAATCATATTCGCCCGATGTATTCGCATTTGTGAATCCAGCAACTACAAAACCGCCATCAATCGTCTGCCTCACTGAATTACCCACTTCATAACCATACCCATATGTTCTTTCCCAAATAAGGTTGCCGCCTGCATCCGTTCTGACCAAGTATACATCACCTGCGCTAGCATAATCATAGCCAGCGAGTCCAGCAATGATGTACCCACCATCCGATGTTTGATGCCCATCGTAG
This sequence comes from Caldifarciminota bacterium, assembly GCA_050124875.1. Lineage (GTDB taxonomy): Bacteria > Hydrothermota > Tepidihabitantia > SM23-42 > SM23-42 > SM23-42. The sequence continues at coordinate 851 of JASFEK010000011.1, forward strand.
CCAATATCCAGATCTGCCCCTCCGAATGTTCTTGTCCACAGAGTATCACCCTGCGCATCAGTCCTAAGCAGCAACACATCACCGGCGCCCGCAGAAACATAACCAAATACAGCATAGCCACCATCATTAGTTTGTGTGACCGACGACCCGAATGAGGCCCAACTCCCACAGGAATACTCCCTTGCCCATACAGTATCTCCATCGACGTTGACCTTCAAAAGCCACAACTTATGATCGCTACTTTGTCCGGCTATGATGTAACCTCCGTCATGAGTCTGCTGCACAGAGTAACCCACTCCTCCATTGATATCGCCATAGAATTTTTGCCACACTACATTACCGCCACCATCGGTTTTCAAGAGATAGAGTTTCTGACTCAACGTATCCAATCCCCTACCAGTGACAACATAACCACCATCACTAGTCTCCTCCACAGAATACCCCACTCCATACACATAGGCTCGTTCCCAAGCCGTCCCTGGAATTTGATATTCATCTCCCCGTTTGCTGCAGAACAATCCAACCAGCAACAAATAATAGACGAAAACACATTTTCTACATCTCATTGTTTCACCTCAAATTTGATGATCTTATGGATGTATCATCGGCCGACATTTACCTCAGGAGGACAAGTTTACCTATTTCCCTGTATCCCGAGTTCTCGAAACGCACAAAATAGACGCCGCCCGGAAGCGTTTTACTCTGGGTGTCTTTGCCGTCCCAATTCACAGTAATGAGGCCTTTATCAGAATCTCCATCAACAAGGGTTTTGACCAAACCGCCTGTTCTGTCGTATATTCGAATCGAAACCCGACCCGGAACTACAGGAGTATATGCAATCGTAATATTACCGCTGGTTGGATTGGGATAACATGAGGATATGCCTCGATCTCTGATAGGCTCGTTTTCCGGCTCTTCAGCAATACCGGGCGTATGGTATCTCAAGTAAATGCCGACAATAATATCCGAAGGATTCCCCTGAACCAGGGCAAAAAGCACATCCATGCCCCTGAATCCCTCATGGAAACAAAGACCTCCGGCTATACCACTGGTGATTATTGTCGGCACGACATAGAAGGAAACACCGGTTGGGTTCATGCTATAGACATCCATTCCCACAACATAGCAATAAAACGGTGTTGGTGTGTATTCCTGACTGTGCCACCATACTGATCCACCTTCTAGAAAATCAGTATCATAGGCTGCGCCGTACATATAGAGGTTGTTAAAGGAAGAATCGATACGTATATCCGTCTTGCTGAACTTATAGTTATAATTTGAATCCTGACCATTACTGGTGAAAAACCAGGCGCTATCTTCCATATATGCAAGTGCCCGGTTCACGGGATAACAAGGGCCGTTAAACGAACCATAATGTTCAAGCGTGGTATCCACGAAGTTTATCCCAAACTTATGTACTACTTGGCCGCAACTACCATACAAGGTGTCAATCCTATCCCCGCCAGTATATACCCTGTCCCAGGCCAGATCCCGCCAACCCCAATAGTCAGGGATATCTGGCTGATCCAAGGCAAGCACCAGATTCCCGGCAGTGTCGATTACGTAGACCTTATTGGGGTCAGCCCCGCCATTACCGCCTGTGACGTAGAAATAAGTACCGTCGAATTCAACACCGAGCAGTTGATTATCATTAGTAATAGTCTCGATGTCCATTTCAAAGATCACATCCCCGAGCGTGGTATCACGCCCTGCACGTACGGAAGCAGGTAACTCATGACCGCTCCGGACGCTCCAAATCCAATCGTCTTCGGGCAAGAAGGTATACTCACTTGCCCAAGACAGTATTACAATGATACACGATATAATCATGCTCATAATCCTAATTGGTTGGGAATAGTGTATCATCCTCAACCGGCATCACATGGAACCTTCTGATCTCTGACCAATCTGTATACCATGTCCACGCATCGCTGTAGGCGCGAACCCTGAAGAAGTACGTCGTAATCGGCGGAAAGCATGCGGCATGGTATGAAGAAGGAGGAAACTGGCCTTGATAAGGATACGAAGCAGTGAAGGTGGAATCAGTGTCCACCTGGAATTCATATCCTTGGGCGCCGTCGACCTCGGTCCAATCAAGTGTCACATAACAATAGTATTCGCTGCGAAACAAAGCATCCTGTACTGGCAGTAATGCGCTCGGTCCCTCAGGAGGATCGGTCTTCTGAGGCGGGTCTTCGGGTTTGTATTCATCCGGATCCATACACCCAAAGCAGGTAACAACGAAGAGCGCCATGATAATAATAGAAAATACCTTTATCAACATATGCTCTCTCTTTTTCTTACGCAAGGTTGCCATGCTTTCCTCCAATTAGAGAGCAATCGACACCCCTAATCTTGCCCTTCTCGGCGCGCTGTAGGCATTGATCCAATCGTCTGAATCGGCGACAAGACCAATGAAGGCATCATACTGTTCTCTCGCCGTCACCAGTCCATCATGGTTCTTGTCAGCCGCCGGGCAATAGTTTGGATCGGTGATGTCATACACGCGCCGGTAGTACTGACGAAAAAAGTCTATGTAATGTATATTCTCATAGTCGATCAACGGACCATGGGTCCTGATCTGATAACGCTCACCGAGAATGTTGATCACCTCCACATTCAGGTTCAAGACCACCTTGCCCACGCGAAATGGTTTCATGATCACGCAATCAAGGCGTTTTTGGAATTCGAACCTCAGGACATTACGATCCTCGGTCTTACCTTCCTCTCCCCAGGGAGTATACGGGAAACCGCTGCCGAAATAGCCAAAAAGATGCACACCAGTCTCGAAGGGCAGGTTCATGGTTCCCTGTAAGAAAATCCTATGACGCTGGTCGAAATTGAGGTAATATTCCTCGGCATAGAATGTGATCGTGTCGTAATTATCGTACCAGTCATAAATATCATAGACCTCTTCAGCATAGGAGCTCGTGCCCCGCGACCAGGAAATAGTGTACGACACCTTACCGGTGAACAAAGAATAGTTGAATTCTAAAATCGTCTCAATGCCCCGGACATTCGCGTATTCGATATTCTGATATCGAACATGATCCTGAGGTGCCGCCGCAATGAACCGCGTGCCAATGAGGTTAGAGACATCCTTATAGAATATGTTTACGGTCGCACCGAGATTTCTATTCATGATACCTTGCAGGCCGATCTCATAACTCATGGTCTTCTCCGGCCCGAGATGCGGGTTGCCAATGAGCGGCAGATACCGATCGACATAGTCTGGGATCGGCAAGAGGTCATAGTAGCTGTACACGTGATCATACAGGGGTGGTTGAGCGTACAGACCAATATTGCTCCGGAAGAGGAACTTCTCGGTCACCATAAAGGAAACACCGCATCGGGGAGAGAACACCGATTGCGCTGGGCTACCTTCAATATCCATGGCAAAGCGATCATACCTGCAGCCGATTTTGGCATAGAGCCCTTTGTAGTCAATATTGTCCTGTACATAAAAATAATATTCTTTTGGATAGTGGTGGTATTCATCGATGAACTGACCCGTATCACCAGAAAAGATGTACTTGCTTGCCACAAAGTGATTGAAATTGGATAAACCTAAACTCGAATAGCCTAATCCGGCTTTCACCTCATGATACCGGTGAACCTGCTTGTTGGCCTGCAAACTTATGTTGATTACGTCGGAAGACATATTACGATATTCGGGAAAGTCACCACTCGTTATGGGATATTCGTGAAAAGGTATTCTACCCATCACGTAGTAGTTGGCCCCGAACGGATTCCTTACACTGAACTCGGGCCATTTGAGCGTTTCGTAATCACGGAACGTGAAATCCTCAAATATGCCATAAGAACCCCTCTCTCTTACTCCGTAAATCCTGTCTGCATGCAATCTGCTCAAGGTGGCATTCAGCAAGGTCCGTGAATCAGGCAGGAAATTTACATTTATGACCTGTAGGTCACTTTCAATCAAATCAGAGCGGTAATGGTTCAAATTGAATTTCCATTTTGTGTCATAGCGGTCGAATTGCGACCTTGATTTTGCCCCACTCAGCGCAGCTTTCAATCTGCCCGAGCCTGTAAACAACCATTTCGTATATAGAGTGTAATCGTCCCGTTGCTTGTGGGGCAGTGCGAAGAGCCGTGGATTCCAATCTTCCGTATGCATCACATCGAACGACACAATGCCCTTTAATCTCTTGGAAACGGGTAGGTGCAGCAATGACTGGTAATTCTGATAGCCAAAATCATAGTAAAACGGCATTATCGTTTCGGTTTTGCCGGCAACTTCTGCACGCATGCTGGCCGCGGGAATTTGCGCAACAAGATTGACCACACCCGACATTGCCCGACCGTATTCCACATCATACCCGCCCGGCAAGAATATGACTTCGTTTACTACACCCTTTGGTATACTGATCACAGGATTACCGCTGTGCGGGTCAATGATCGAAACATTATCGATCATATACAGCACTTCAGTTGCCCGACCCCCGCGTACATGAAAGGCCGTATCAAGATGCGCAACCGAAGGTTGAAAGGCAATGAATTCAATTGCGTAATCGACCGGCACCGTTTCAAGTTCTGCTTCCCGGATTATGTACGTTGTGCCGGTCATGTCCTTACTGACATAGGGCGTCTTACTAATGACTGTAACCGGACTCACTTCAAGGGGTGACTGTTTCAGTGATATATGTAGGCGGGCCGTTTGGTTCGTTTCTACGAATACATCCTTGATGACCTTGGTCTGGTACCCCATGTGTGAAATTTCTACGGTGTAGATGCCCGGGGATATGTTGAGAATGAAGAAATATCCTTCATGATCAACCGCTGCACCAAGCTGCGTGTCCAAGACAATAACGTTGGCGTAAGGGATGGGATTACCCGAGTCCTCGTCGGTCACTATTCCCTGGATTTTACCACCAGTGATGTTCAATAGAAGAACCGCCAAGATAAAGCTACCCATTTTCCACTCCTGCTCTGCCTGTCCAGGCAGAGCAAACTCTACAGCTATTTATTTGAGTATATCGACAATTCTCACACCGCGCTCACAATCCAATGTGCCTCACTCCGCTCCTAACCAATCATAAGCATCCTGGAACCCGCTGTCAAGCACAAGGGGACCGAGAGACTAACACCTTCCCTGTTCTGTACGGCGGATAATCTCGTTCTGCAGGTCCTTGCCAAGGTCGACAAAATAATCACTGTACCCAGCGACCCGCACGATGAGGTCACGGTACTTTTCAGGATTTTGCTGGGCCGCACGCAAAGTCTCGGCGGTTACTACATTGAATTGAATATGATGCCCATCCATGCTGAAATATGCCCGGATCAAGGCCGCAAGTTTCCTTATTCCCTCTTCATCCGCCAGCAACTGGGGTGTGAATTTCTGATTCAACAGCGTGCCGCCCGTACGCACATGATCGATTTTCGCCGCGGATTTGATGACCGATGTCGGACCGTTCTTATCCGTACCCTGCACCGGCGAGATACCCTCGGATAGCGCCGTATGAGCTCGTCTACCATCCGGTGTCGCACCCACCTTGCTGCCAAAATACACGTGAACAGTCGTTGGTAACAGGTTTATGCGGAAGTGGCCGCCCTTGGTATTCGGCCGGCCATCAACTGCCTTGAAGAAGATCTCAAATACCCGTTTAAGGATATCATCGGCATAATCATCATCATTTCCATATTTTGGTGTATTATCCCACAGCATGCTGCGCAATTCCTTGTGACCCCGGTAGTCATCACCCAATGCCCTTAATAGCTGCGACATGCTGATATCCTTTTTATCATAGACACGGAACTTCATCGCGGACAGGGAATCAGTGATACTCCCCATTCCCACACCCTGTATGTATGAGGTGTTGTAGCGAGCACCACCGTCATGATAGTCTCGGCCTTTTGCAATACAATCATCAACGAGTATGGACAGGAAAACTGCCGGCATATACTTGGCGTATATTCGTTCGATTATGACATTGCCCTTGATCTTTACATCGACAAAATGGTTGAGCTGCCTGGCATAGGCAGAGAGCAAAGCCCCGAATGTCTTGAATTTCACCGGGTTGCCGGTCTTGAGGCCGATCAGTCTCTTGGTCAGTGGGTCTACACCGTTATTCAAGGTCACTTCGAGGATTTTCACGAGATTGAAATAGCCCGTGAGAATGTAGCTTTCCTTGCCAAAGGCGCCGGTCTCCACACAACCACTCGCTCCGCCGGTACGCGCATCAACAACTGACTTGCCCTGTCTGAGCATCTCCCTAACAATCTCGTCTGCATTGAAAATCGACGGCTGTCCATAACCAGTCTTCACGATCTTGAGGGCTCGTTCAAGGAACCTATCAGGATTCTTATGACTTATCTGAACCATTGAACTGGGCTGTAGGATGCGCATCTCTTCAATCACATCAAGTATCAGGTATGATAGTTCGTTCACTGCATTCGAACCATCGGGTTTCAAGCCGCCAAGATTGATCAAGCAAAAATCTGTATAAGTATTACTCTCCTGTGCCGTTACGCCCACCTTTGGTGGTGCGGGTTGATTATTGAACTTGATCCAGAATGCCTGGAGCAACTCCCGCGCCCGTTCCTCAGTCAAAATGCCACGCTCGAGGTCGCGTTTGTAAAAAGGATAAAGATGTTGATCAAGACGTCCCGGGTTGAATGAATCCCAGGTATTGAATTCGGTGACAACACCGAGATGCACGAACCAGTAATACTGTAATGCCTCCCAGAACGTGCGCGGAGCATGAGCCGGTACCCGCTGGCATATTTCTGCCATTGCCTTCAATTCCCTTCTGCGGTTTGGTGACCTCGTTTTCTCGATCAACCGCTTCAATCTTGTAGAATACCGCTGTGCAAACGCGATCAGTGCATCGGCCGCAATCACCATCGCTTTCAGTTCTTCGCGCTTATCAAAGGCCTCAGGGTCATTGTAAAAGTCCAGCCTGCTCAGGTGCCTGTTGATCTTTGCCTTGAAATCGATAAACCCGTATCTGTATATCTTATCATCAAGTACGGTGTGACCAGGCGCACGCTGCTCCATGAATTCGGTGAAGACACCCGCCTCATAAGCCAATTGCCAGACGGCATCCACTTCCTGGAATATACGTTCCCGTATTGACCGGCCTCGCCAGAAAGGGATTATCTTCTTACGATAAATCTCACGTGTTCTTCGATCTACACGGAATGCGACCTTTTCCCGTGAATCTAACACGTGCAAATCCTTGAGACTATGTATGCATATTTCCGGATAGGTCGGCGTCGCCCTTGGTGCTGGACCACGCTCACCAACGATGAGTTCACCATCATCGACATAGAGTTTCTTTTTCTTCAGTATGTGATCGAATGCCCGGGCACGGCCGACCGGCACGGAAACATGGAATGCTTCAGCGCGTTCATAGAATTCCGTTACGAGACGAGCCCGCTCAGACGATACGTAAGGTTTAGTACTGAGGCTCTTGTTCCTGAGTCTTCTTATTCGCTCATTCATAGTTAACCCCTGATCTTCACGCGCAAACCATATGCCTCTAGCCGCTGCTTCGTTCTCTGCAGCGCCGCGTCAGAAGGTGGTTCGATATTCTCGAACACATACTCTCTCCTTATCCTCTGGTATTTGTCTTTGCACAAGTAGTTATAGGGCAATAAGTGCAGTTCTTCAACGCCTTTGAGACCCTCTGCGAATTTGCCGACCGCGCGAATGTTGTCAGCTGTATCGGTTATCTTTGTGATCATGGGCAAACGTATGACGACACTAGCCTTATTTTGGGCAAGCTTTTCGAGATTCGCCAAAATGATTCTATTATCCTCCCCTGTGTATTTCTCATGGAGCCGTGCATCCATTAGCTTGAGGTCATAGAGAAACAGATCAACATGCTTCAAGATACGTTTAAATATTCTCCAGGGCGCATATCCTGATGTATCGAGCGCCGTATGTATCCCACGCTTTTTGCTCGCCTTCAGAAGACCTAGTAGAAAATCTGGCTGCATCAGTGGTTCGCCTCCGCTCAGCGTGACACCACCCCCAGAATATTCATAGAAAATATTGTCTTTTTCGACCTCGATCATCACCTGCTCAACCGTGACCTCATATCCGATCACACCCTTATCTTTCCCGTAGAATAGAGCAGAGTATTTGCGGCGTTTACTGCTGCGGATTTTCTGCGGCTTCGGTTTCTGACTTTCCGGGTTCTGACACCACCAACAGGCCAGTGGACAACCCTTGAGAAAAACCGTTGTCCGTATGCCTGGACCGTCATGTATTGCATATTTCATGATGTCGAAGATGATCCCTTTGATCTTCTTACTAGGTGCCATCCCGATATTATCAGTAATTTCCCGTATATGTCAACATATGACGGAAATCGTACAGAGATAAACGCAACCATGTTTGCGCTGTCTAACTAATATGCAAGGAGGATACATATGAAATTAGCACCAAAATTACTCGTTCTTACTGTGTTAGCAATGACCTTACCGGCTTTCATGAATGCCGAATGCCCGGGCAAATGCTCCGGGTCATGCGTAGCGGAACAAGCAGATACCTTCGTGAAATCCGTACCTGAGAACCTTATGTACCTGATGCCGCAGGGAAAACTCGCGGACATGATCGATGCAGGTAAGATGCATTTCATGGTTCTGGACATAAGACCACCACAATCCTATGAAAAAGGTCATATTGAGGGATCGGTAAACATACCACTTCCCACCCTTATCGACAAAATTGGTGAAATACCCAAGGATAAGAGAATCAACGTTGTCTGCACCATTGATACCAACTCTGCATTTGCAGTTGCCATGCTGCGTATGATGGGATACAATGCATGGATCGTTGAAGGCGGAGTTCCCGGATGGGAAGATACGGGCAGGCCACTAGTTAAGTAAGAATAAAGCCAATTCAGTTGTTAGGGGGTCGTATCGACTTCGGTCGGTACGACCCCCTTCCCAATTCTTGACTACATCATTATTTGACTTAGAATAGTGCGATGCATATACGTCGGTCATCCAGGAAAAGAATGCCACATAGCAGAGTACTCTTGGCCGCTCTGCTGCTCTTATTGATCACTGCCACCAGTCTAACGGCGCAATACCCGCAAGACCCAAAAACCATACCGGAATACGCTCCGGTCGAAGCGGTCTGGATAGAATGGAATTTTGACCCCGCCACCTGGCACATCTATTCACCACTCATTGACGAAATCCAAGCAGTCGCCAAGGCATACCTGCTAGTACCAGATTCGCTCCACGAGGCATACCTTCAAGGGCTATTGATCAATGACAGCATACCGCTGCAGAACATCGTCTTCTTTCGAACACCCACTGAGAGAATTTGGATACGAGATCATGGCCCGATAACTGTTACCGATGCGGCAACCCTGGCCTTTCTGGATTTTGATGATTTTGCCAATAGCGGTATCGATGAAGATCTACCGACCAGGCTTGCGCAACTACTCGGCATAGATTCATACGAAATCGACCTGATATTTGATGGCGGCAATATCATGGTCGACAATTACAACAACCTGTTCTGCACAAAACGTCTCTACACAAGGAATCCGAACCTCACGCAGGATTCGATCAAGCAGATTCTGCATGCATATATGGGTATTGACAGCGTGCATGCGCTCTGTGCCCTGGCCAATGATTACTGGGGACACATAGACATGCAAATGAAATTGCTGGATGACACGACCGTGGTGATAAGCCACTACGATCCCTACCATCCGAGCCATGATAGCACTGAGAGCAACTTTCAGTACGTGCAATCACTAGTCAATCCATTGGGCGGCAGCTACAGAATCGAACGCTTACCCACCTCGGGAGCGTTGAAGAACTATGCCAATTCGCTCATCGTCAATGACAAGATAATCATACCCACATATGATCATCCCAATGACAGTATTGCCCTACAAATCTATCAAGTTCTGAAACCTGATCATCAAATAGCCAGCATAAACTGCAGCACAATCATCGCGTGGGAAGGAGCGATTCACTGTATAACCATGCAGCACCCCTACTACCCGACCGCTATCCTTGAACGTGAGAGCAGTACATTTCAGAGATTATTCCTCGCACCAAACCCAACACGATACACATTGGTCATTGAGTCGGATAATCCTGCTGGTAAAATAAGGATCATCAACAAGCTAGGCGCAGTTGTCATGGAATCGGAAACGCACGATAGAACGACCGTACTGAATATCGAAAGCCTCAACCAGGGGATTTACTTTCTGCTTCTTGAGGATCACAGCGGCTCAGCCGCATTTAAGAGCTTCATCAAGCTAGACTAGGCTATCGTCAAAGCGGGACCATCTTCATTGACTTCGGATAACGAAATTGTATACTTAAAGCAGTAACGGGGAGGTAGTATGACAAGACGCCATTTTATTAAGACGATTACAACCGGGGCAATTGCATTCGTTGCCGGGATTTTCGCCTTCGGATGTGGCAAGAAAGAAACCCCCAAGGAAGAAAAGGCAGCTGAACCAGAAATGACCGACGAGCAGAAGAAGGAATATGTACTTGCCAACTGTATCTGTGGCAAGTGTCCGAGCTGGGTTGAGTGCGGAGAGAAAGGCGGCTTCTGCCTGCTCGGCAAGAGCACATGCATTAAGGAGGAGAAAGGCTGTATCTGTCCGGATTGCCCGGTGACAAAGAAGATGGGTCTAAAACACGGATACTATTGCACGCGGGGCAGCGCGAAAGAATTGATGGAGGCTGAAGCAGCAGGTTAACTGAAATACGATTCTTATACGCATCGGGCCGGCATTTACTGCCGGCCCATTTTTTTGCCTATGAAGACACTACTTCATAAGAACACAGATTTTCGTGCGTGTATACTCACCAGCGTTCAGTCGATAGAAATAGACCCCGTTGGGCAGGCTCTGCCCGTCAAAATCAACGTTGTGCTTCCCAGCCGGCAACATGTCCTCAACCAGGGTTGCGACTTGCTGTCCGATCAGATCATAAACCGCCAGCCTTACCTGCTGGGTTTCGGGTAGAGTGAAACTGATAGTAGTAGTACGGTTAAAAGGATTCGGACTGTTTTGTGATAGTACTATATCTGATTGTGGAGCAGAAAAATCACGTATCTCTTCGATACCCGTTCCTCCGCTTGTCGTGTGAATGATGATGCCGTTATAACCAACTGCCCAACCAGTATCTGCGTCAGTGAAATAAACTGAGTATAAACCGTATTGAGCCCCAGTATTATGAAGTTCCCAATTATCACCACCATCTGTCGTGTGGACTACGGTTCCTTCTGCAATATCACCGCCCGCAATCCAACCCGTCATCTCGTCCACGAAATACACGCCGCCAAGACCATGGAACGTACCCACATAGACCGAATCCCAGGTTGAACCGCCATTGACCGTTCTCAACACAAGACCTTGAACGCCAACTGCCCAAGCTGTATCCGGACTAATGGCGTATACACTCCGTAGATGACGGAGCGTGCCTGACGATTGCTCGACCCAGCTTGAACCGCCGTCAGTAGTGTGAAAGATGCTACCTACATCACCCACCGCATAACCGCTGCTAGCATTAGAGAAATGAACAGACCAGAGCTGAGGTGCATCAATGTCATACAGCTGTGAGTTCCACACATCACCACCGCTTGTGGTATGGTAGATATACCGTATGGGATCCTGGCTGGGAAAACCTTGCTCTCTCCCCCCAGCGATCCAACCATTATTATCATCCAGAAAAAAGACATCCCAGTTATTGTATGCACCAGATGTTTGATCTTCCCAGTTAACGCCCCCGTCCGTGGTATGCCTTGTTTTACCAACACTGCCTACTGCCCATCCTTCTTGCGGACTAACGAAATGTATGCCCCAGTAGTTCACGGACGGGGGTGGCTCAAGATCCACCCAATTCTGGCCACCATCGCTCGTATACAGAATCGTATTTGTCATGCTCGCTACCCAACCATGCTGGGTATCTGTGAAATGAACGTCAAACAGCGATTTGTTGGTCCTTGAGTTTTGTGGGAACCACCCTTGAGTCAATGCCGTCAAAGGCAGCAACAAACACAAAACGATAAGGCTACTTCTTTCATATCTCACAAACACCTCCATTCTTAAAAAGCTCCATACTCATCAATGAGCACACACTCAATGAGTCTACACTCAATTATAACGAAAAAGAGCATTTTTCCAAGGGTCAAAATCAAAATAATCCATATCCGAAACACTCTATGGTTACGACAAGCCTTGAATCAGGGGAGTTTAGTGAAAGACTGGCCTATAGGCCGAGGAACTTCATGGCGCCACCACACAGGAAAATGGCCAAACCGGCCAAAGCATGGGCGTATCTCTCAAATCTACGCAGCGGGAGCCTGGACAAACCATAATACGATACAAGCACCGCTGCAAGCATGGTGCCAACCGTAATAACACCAAACACAGCTGCGACCAGGGCAACGTCAAGCAGACTACCCTGGGCAGCCGGATACATGATGAGCGGGATCAATGGCTCGCATGGACCAAAAACAAAGATGATGAATAACACCCAGGGCGTAACATTCTTGACGCTACTCGTATGAACATGTGTATGCTCTCCTGTATGTTGATGCACGTGTGAATGTTCTGGCTTGTCAAGATGCATATGTTTATGCTGATGCGGTTTGTTACGGATAGCGCGAAACGTACCCCAAACGAAGTAGGTGAAGCCAAATATCATAACGAACCAGGTGGCAATATCGCCGCGGAAAGCCTCTATGCCTTCAAGTTTGAACACAGCAATTCCCAGGACCACACCCACAAACCCCAGAACAATAGAACTTAGCACGTGGCCAACACCACACAAAATCGTGATGAGCGAGGTCTTCACTGCGCCCCACCCGCGCGCCTTGGATAGCGCAATGAATGGTACATAATGATCAGGGCCGAGTATCGTGTGTACGAATCCCAAACTCGCCGCGGTTCCCATCAATACGGTCAACTCACCAGACATTCAGTCTCCTTTCAACGGTGTTACTAATCATAGAAAAGTGCTACCCTGAGTATATACAGTAGGCATGTTTTGTCAATACCTATAGGACAGGCTACTTTTCTTGGTCAGACCGCAGCAAACGTGTCTGATCAAATCTAGAAAAGTAGCCCTTCCCTATTTATCTAATTACCGTACTAACGTCAGGCGACCGCTGGCCGCGAATTCACCCTGTTGGACGAGTACAATGTATGTACCCGCTGCCGCTCTACGACCAAGAAAGTCCTTACCATCCCAATGAATGTTATGCATACCCGGATCCAGTACATCATTGACGAGGCTGGTCACTTTGCGGCCAGTTACATCGTATATGCTGAGCATCACCTTTTCTTTGGTGAAGGTGGAAATCCTGATAGTACAATGCGTCGAGAATGGGTTCGGATATACATCATTCAACCCAAAGGTTGGCGGGCCATCATTGTTCACGCCCTGACGAAGGCTTTGGCTCAACGCCCTCACGAATTGATTCATCTCATCAAGTGTACCCGTAGAGACTCTGATGTGCTGAGGCATTCCCCATCCCACGCGCACATGAAATCCCTTACTGGCAAGCAATGAAGCAACCGTGCCGGCGTTCATTCCGGTGTCGAACATCATGAAATTTGTTTCCGATGGGATGTAATCGCAACTCAGCATATTGAATCCATCAATCAGGATTTGCTTTGCCTGATCATTCAGCGCGACGGTGTTGTTCACATGCTGCACATCATCGATCGCCGCGATCGCCGCAGCCTGGGCGAGACGGCTTACCATGGCAATATTCTGAGACGAGGCGATCATCGACGTGTATCCTGAGGAAGCAACCGAGTAACCGATACGAACGCCGGCCAAGCCATAGACCTTGGAGAAGGTTCTGATTACCACCATGGGATAGCCTTCGTTCACGTACTTGATACAGCTCTCGTAGTCGTTAGAATGCACATACTGATGGTAGGCCTCATCGACCACGACGACGACGCCTTCTGGCAGTGAGTTCATGAATATCTCCATGTCACCCTTGTGGAATACCGTAGCCAGCGGGTTATTGGGGTTTACAAGAGATATAAGTCTAGTCTTTGGACCAATCGCATCCAGAATACGCTCAAGGTCGATTATGTAGCCATCCATGAGAGGTACATGGATCGCGGTTGCACCATTCGCCGCCGCCTCATGCCCCATCTGGGAATACGTTGGAGTAGCGGTTACCATTTCATCACCACTATGTAAGAATGCGTCGGCTACGAGCCGGATTATTTCAGTCGCACCAGCTCCGGCACAAATCATGCTTGCACTAAAGCCATGCATGCCCGCAATACTATTCTCCAACGAAGAACTGAACCAATCAGGATAAAGGTGGGCATCGCCGGCTGCCTGTTGCATAGCATCAAGCGCGAGCGGTGAGGGACCCAATGGGTTTTCATTATAGCATAAACGTCCAAATGTTTCGCCAAAATGGTGAAATCCAAACGGCTTTCCTTTTATGCGACCGACACCGGGCAAGTACATGAAGCTCAAGCCGGCTAGTGATGCTTGCAGGAACTCCCTTCTTGATAGATTATTCTTGCCCATGATAATACCTCCGATAGATCAATTATTCCTCATCTCTTAGCTCTTGAATAAACGGGATTTCGTCCATTCGAGCTGTAAACATCCTCTACTATATTATAGGAGCAATCGGCAAGATGTCAATGGGACAAATATCCGCCTATTTTTCACTCATATTCAATCAAGAGAACAACTTGCCATAACACCAGATCCTGTTATAATAATCTAGACATTCCTGGATATGCATGTATTCGAAACCGCCGTGAGCATTATGTGAGAAACGCTCTTACTATTAGGCAGACATAAAAGGGAGAAAAAAATGAATCGCAAGAGAGTGCTGTTTTCAACTATTCTGTTGATATTTATCATACCCGCTCTCGGAAAAGCAGGACGAATAGCTGAGCCGGGTACTTCAAATCACCACCAACGTCAAGATGGATTCCTGATTGACACCAATGTCGTGTATACACAGGCACGCAGCGATCAGAGCTGGCCAGCAATAGCATTTGACGGCATGAATTACCTGGCTGTCTGGCAGGACTCACGCTGCTTTCCGCAACACGATGTTTTCTGCGCGCGAATCGATTCACAAGGATTTATCCTCGACCCAGCGGGCATCCACGTAGCGACCGTCACGTATGACCATCTCCAAGCATACTGCAATGGAACTCCTGCGGTCGCCTTTAATGGAAACGAATATCTCATAGTATATCAGGACCGCCGAAACTCTTCGGAAACCGATATTTATGGCACGCGCGTCACTGTCACGGGCACTATCCTTGACCCGGACGGTATCCCAATCTCAACTGCACTTGCTTATCAGCGTCACCCTTGTGTTGCATCGAATGGTGCGGGTTTTTTCATTATATGGCAGGACGAGCGTTCAGGTTCAACAGATATATACGGTTCCCGAATGGATCAAAATGGTCTGGTTCTGGATCCGGGTGGCATCGAAATATGCAATGCAGAACATAGTCAGACATTTCCCAGAGTCGCCTCTAACGGCACCGATTATTTTGCGGTCTGGCAGGATGCCCGTGATACCACGACCAATCAATACGATATCTACGGCGCCCGGATCGATACGGGTGGTAATCTGCTCGACACAAACGGCATCGCCATATATTCAGGCAATGCTCCCCAACTCGCACCTTCAGTCAGCTATGGCAATTCGGATTACTTCATTGTGTGGGAGGACCAGCGCAGCGAGGCTCTCGGTATTGTTGGAGCACGAGTAAATACGGCGGGAACAGTGCTCGACACGAGCGGTATCCCAATTTCGGGTATGCCGAGTCAGCCAGAATGGCAACCGTCAGTGACCTTCAACTCCGACCACTATTTCATAGCCTGGATGGACGACCGTAATGGAACATATCCCGACATCTATGGTGCGCGCGTAGATACGAGCGGCATGGTCTTGGATACCCTGAATATTGCCATTTCCCTGACGCCCGGGGTCAAAGGAAAACCGGCCATCGCTTCCGATGGCAGTAGCTGCTTCAGTATTTGGGAAGATGACCGCGATTATCCAGCCGGCGACATATATGGTTCCCGCATTGACTCCTCCGGCGTCGTGCTCGACCCACAAGGTATCGACATCACGACCGCGGCCACATTCCACGACAACGGTGGTGTCGCGTCTGGCGGCGATAATTACCTGATCGCCTGGGGTGATCTCCGGAACGGACTCTATTCATCAGATATCTACGGCGCGCGGGTCGATGCATCGGGGAATATCCTCGACTCACCCAGCTTCATGCTCTGCACGGCTCCATTTGGCCAATATTCACCATTGATTGCCTATGATGGCACCAATTACTGTGCGGTCTGGACCCATAACATAGGCGGTGCCTGGGCAGTGAAAGGTACGCGTGTGAGCACAGGAGGTGTTGTTCTAGATCCATCTTTCATTAATATCTCATCCGGCGGTAATGCAATGTCGCCGAAAATCGCTTCAAGCGGGAATGGTTTTCTCACGGCATGGGTCGATTACCGGAACAGTTACACCAGCCCTGACATATACGCCGCACGTATTGGAACTGCCGGCAATGTGCTCGATCCAGCCGGAATTGCAGTTTCCACTCTTGCTTCTCTCGAATACATGCCTTCGGTTGGATACGGTGCTCCATACTATCTTCTAGCATGGGACGATACCCGTGGCGGTGATCGCGATATTTACTGCGCGCGTTTGGACTCGAGCGGCGCCGTGATAGACCCCAGCGGTATCGCTGTATCTACTGCAGATTCGTCACAGAATAATAGCGCGGTCGCCTTCGACGGGTACAACTACTTGATAGTATGGCAGGATGACCGGAACGGTTCGTATGATATTTACGGGTCACGTGTCGGGCTGAATGGTGTAGTGCAGGATCCGGCGGGAATCGTAATATCGACCGGTAACGGCGATCAGATCAACCCGTCAATTGCCTTTGACGGTTCTAACTACATTGTCGTATGGGAGGACCACCGCCAAATGCCATCCGATATTCAGGGTGCAATAGTGAACACAAGCGGCGTCATGGTCGACACCTTTATCGCTACTGCGCAACCCGGACCTCAAACATATCCAGAAATCACCCATGGCGCAGGTGCCCAAATGCTCATTACCTACTGTGGTTGGACCGATTCGATCAACATGCATCCGGCAAATGCCATGCGCACATGGGCTGTCTTCTACCCATCCACCGGAGTCAGCGAGGAGACCGAATACACGATTGAAGATGCAGCTTTGAATCTCAGCATCTCGCCGAATCCCTTCACACATATCACTGAAATACGATACTCGAATCAAGAATTGCGAAATTCGAATTTCGAAAAACGAAAACACGAATTGGAAATATACGACGCAACAGGACGTTTGGTGAAATCATTCAATCTAGAATCAAGTATCCAGAATCAAGGATCTGCAGTTGAGTGGGACGGTACGGATCAAATCGGTCGTCGGTTAAGCTCTGGTGTGTACTTCATAACGCTCACGTCAGACAATCACAGTACAACTGAAAAAGTGCTGTTGGTGAAATAGGGTAAGGAAAGATCAGGACGCGGCAATCTCACTTCTCGACTCGCTGCGCTCGCTCGAAGAATGATGGCCTAGCGTTCGAGTAGGACCAGCCTCAGGCGGGTCGAATCGAGAACTCAAGATCTGCTCAGTCGAAAAGGCGCACCTAATCAGGCAAATATCATCTGCTAAAGCACATCCCTTAATGTCATTTGTTTCTTAAGAGACTCACCTTCCCTTAATAGCCCGATCGTGTAGGTCGTGCCAGCCTCTTCCCTCATTAGCTTGCGCAACGCAATAAGACCGTCAAAAAACTGTACATCTATCCCGTTTACGGACTTGATGATATCACCTCGCCGGAAGCCTGCATCATCGGCCGGTGTGTTAGGAGATACGAAGCGAACCTCGACTTCATTATCATCATTGTACATGAACTGTAGTCCGCTCTTGGGCCCTGAAAACTCACGTCCAAAATCATCACCCTTTTCCAATATCACCCGTTGCTGGTCATAATCCAGATAGAGCACGAAATTCCGAAAGAATGAGTTACCGATATTACCTATCCTGGTCTCATGCGAAAACGCACCAGTGCCTTCTTCCGTCGGGGTCCCTATCACTGGTTCCTCTAAAACATAGTCACCAACCTTTATTTGCCTGTACCTGGAGACTCTGGTGGTAGTAATTCCAGCTGCATCACCGATCATGACGTCTATACCTTCCCGGTTCAATAGCCCATTCTCTTCGGCATAAGGATAGTGAAAATCGAGATCAGGTGCGCCGATGTCCAACCCCCATTTTCCTGAGAACTCATCATCGACCGTGACCGGGAGGCTCAGCATATTGCCTGCTAGAGGAGAATCAAAGATCGTCCCAGCACCGGAATACTCAAATTCCTCTGGATCATAAAAGGATATCGCTTGATTGGCGTAGTCAATCTTCGTCACAAAACGCGAGAGAAAATCGTAACCCAGAATACCAACTACATCCAGGCCTAATGCCTTGTGAAACATCTGACGGAAACTGAAGGCAACCACTTTCTGTTCGTCGAACTGAATTCCATCAATGGAATATGACGGTAAGGTTGCGAAGTAGAAATCAACCACTCCTGACGCACCCTGTCCCTTGACCGGCCCCTCAAACGGAAGCCCCAGTTCCACCGCGAAACTGGAATCGATGACATTGACCGATGCACCACAGTCAAGCACCCAGAGCCGCTCTTTGCCCATTACATTCACAGGCAAATAGATATGGTCCTCAATGAACCGGACCGGGGCATTCTCGGCACCCGTGCCGTTGGCAAATGCAAAATCCTTTACATCCTGCGCCGGAGGCTCGAACAAAGCAATATCAATTGCAGGGCTCAAATCATAGCGGGAATACTCAACTCTGATCGTTTCGTCGGTTGGAAGCTCGTTGATCACTTCTCTGTAAGGGAATATGAATCCATCGACTGTCCGAAAATCTGAATAGGTGATACGGGTTTCATTGTCAGGCCTTATAATAACAGTTCTTAGAAGATAGTAGCTGGACTTGTCGTAGAAGTTCATTTGAGTATCTTTGTTTATGGTATTCGAGACCTTCACCACGTAACAGTCTTCATCATTGACTTTTTCAATACCCTCAAACGTAACGGTAAAATATTCTGATTCAGGATTCAGGTATTCGTACTCTGCCATCAATCTTCTAACCTCACGTGCCTTTAAGATATTCTCATCGCGTTGTATTAACAGCTTACCGTTCGCGTCAACATGCCAGCTCACTTCACCGTTGTCACCTGACACTTCACTCATGACTTCAAAGTCTGTCTCCTGCCTTAGCCTAAGCGGACTCTCGCTCCATTGCTTGAATGTCCCGCTGAGCCCCGCGCCTTCAATGATTATGGCACCTTGCTGGTACATCGTAGCTATTGACTGCAGGTTCTCGAGACCACCG
>JASFEK010000012.1:0-19931 GCA_050124875.1 Caldifarciminota bacterium
GCGTATACCAAATGCAATTGCGAAGATAATGACTGTTGTCAACAGAACCTTGCTGCCACCTCTATTCATAGCTAATTATAAACGACGCTACCATTGGTGTCAACAGACATCTCAATATTACTCTTCTTATATCATAATCGCAGATAGGCCACAATCATCAAGACAAAAGGAGGTTGGTTATGCAACCAACCTCCTTGTCTGGTTTGTTGAATAAAGGAACCATCTAGTCTGGAATATCGCAATCAATATCCCGGTCCCTCCAGGTTCCGGGTTCGTAGGAGCACACATACACTTGTGAATGATAGCCATTGCAGTGGCCTTGAATATTCCACCACCCTTCGTATAAGTCATAATCCTCGTCAGTAACCAATAACTGATACCGGAATTATAATACTGGTCTGCCGAATCCCCTTTGTTTGTATGATGCTAAATATAAATGGTGTCCAGATCAGATCCAGCCGGGCTACCAAGCTGATCGTAAACTGTACCGCCTATACCCTGTTTTTCGCGTTGAGCAACACCGATGGTGATGAATAGGACAACGACCAGCACTGCACTTGTCAATACTTTGACCACATTTCCTCCCTTTGTTGGATAAATTCGCGTATCACGATATGAACTTCTCTCGACCCATACACCTTTTATTACCACATAATCATATTCCGAAGGCATTAGGATTGAATCAGAAGCATACATTATAATCTAATAGATTATCGACAAAGCGCAAGGCACGTGTTTTTTTGTTTAGCATCCATAGGCAGGTCGCACTAAGACTTGTGCTTGCCTGCTTCGTAGCACATCATCACCCGAAATAATATACGCATCCTGCCTATTTGTTGTCTATGACATCCTAGCGAGGTAGACTAGCCGGCAGGAGGAGATCCTCCAGTGCAGAACTGAGAAAAAGCGCTGAACACTGGAGCGGAGGAAGCTATATAATATGCAGTACCAAAAAATTCGGAGCAACCTTAGGTGGCTCTACTAAGATATGAGCTTTTTCTCCCATTTTGCTTGGAACACAACACGTAATTTCGTAAAATTGCCATTGTGGTTTGAGCGTGATAATTTTGACGAAGAATCAGATACTTTACCACGATGCCCGAAATTTGAGTATTGCATCATTTGAATCAGGCTGGGCAGAATTGCCCGGCCTCTTATGTATACACTATTCTTTTAGATTATTCTTCCTCGTATACGGTAATATCATACTGGGCGTCACCCCAGAGTGTATCCCAGATGCCTGTCTCTCCACTGTACCAAGTTCCTTCCTCTTCGAACCGGCAACGAACCTTCCCGAAGTACACAGGAGGATAAAATGACCAGCCATACCAACTTTCTCCATCAGTCTCGGTGCTATCTACATCCATTTTTATTGGAGGGTTTTGAAAATAGACATACACCGTTTTCCCGGATCCCACACCACCGCCACCGTCATGCTCAACCTCTCCCTTTAATATATTTGCGCGTTGACCCCAGGCCATCGAGCCCATAAGCAAAAGACTGCAGATTATGGTGGATAAGAATACCTTCATTATACCTCCTTTGTATAAGTGTAGTATTATAGGAATGGACAGATTCGTTTACAAGTAGGTGTTTTTTTTATTTTTAACGTACTCAACTATTTTACCATAAGACAAAGGTCGGCTCTCGCCGACCCCTATCTTGTGCCATATTTGTGCCATTTTTTTACCGAAACATACGGTAATAGACAGAACCTTCAGAATGGACAGAACGGCGGCAGGTGTTGCCTTTATTGAGTTTCTGCAGTTTCAGCCATGATCGCGGAAGTTACGAAAAACCATAAAATTGCATTTTAAGTCCACTGCGTCTCCCAGTTCCGCCATCCCGGCATTGTGCAACAACGCTTTGTGGGCAGTCGCACTTTTTTAGAAATACTCTTGTGCCACTTTTGTGCCAACTTGTCACTATTATATAGACTAAAACTAGCCTGTCAACTTATGAATATTGGTATAGAGTTCCGGATTATTAGTCCGGGAAGTTGCCCAGAAAAAGAACCGAGAGAAAACGTTTGACTTTAGTGCGTCTGGACCATATAATATTAGATACAAGAGGGGAAGTAACCTTAGTATGTCTCTGCAAAGAAATGAGCTTTTTCTCCCATTTCGCCTGAAACATAACAATTCCACCTGTAACGAACAGCAGCATCAGAAGTGTCACATGCACGTGAAACGTCACGCTATTACTTGTCACCTATCACACCACATTATCGGACCTACTGTAAAACTCTGCTAGCGCACCAGACACATGATACGACATCAGATTTCTCAAAAAACCAGTGCATTTGTCCATAAACGAAAAAAAAACTCATCGCGCTATATGCCTCAAAATTTATTATAATATGGCAATGATGACAGCAAATAGTCCGGTGCACGCAATACTGTGCTTAACCGGACGCAAACGTCAGTTGCAATTGCATTCAAATAAACATTACGCAGGAGGAATCATGAACGTAGTAAAAGCATTCTGCATGTTCGCGTGTGTCATAATTACCCTGCAAACATTGGAGGCTCAGAGTTATGCAGGAGTAGCTCCTGCTCATTGGGGATATGTAGGCCGGGGTACTGGAGCAGTCCCCTACACTTTCGATTATGAGCAATGGTGGGAAGATGCTTGGGCAGACTATATGGCAGAATACCGAGCTTGGGAGATTGGATACATACAAGACTGGAATGAGAATATGCAGAAAGGCATTAAACGTTTGAATACGCAACCTCTTAAGCCTGGAGTAACACCGATCAATGGCACACTTCTACTCAACGAAGTTGATGTTTCTGTGCCAAGTAGGCTGGGTAATCATATGCAAGTGAATCGATATTACAATAGTAAAATATGGTATAGAGATACTACTCACGATTCGCTGGATTATACCTGGCATTTGGGTATGGGATGGCAAATTCAGTATGGCCGATTGTGGCCATTAACTGATAGCGGCAGGATCTACGAAAGTTCGAATGGCTTGCGCTATTACTTCCGACTTGAGCCCGATAGTGAATACGTCTCAACGGACGGCACATTTATGAGGCTCTATGGTAATACAATAAAGACGGGCGATGGCACACAATTGGTATTCAACCAACAGTACGACCGAAATAGCACCCTCTGCAGATATCTGTCAAAAATCATCGACCGCAATGGCAACATCGCCGAGCTGTTTTACAGCGATCTCAAATTAGACTCCATTATGACTTCTACCAATGAGAAACTCACTTTCCACTATGGATGGTATTCGCAGAACCCCGATTACTTCCTGGAAAGTATCGTATACAAAACCTTCAACAATCAAACCGACAGTATTGTATACTACTACGACACGCTGGTTGCAACTGACAGTTCACCTTTTGGTTCGTACTCGGATACTACGGTCCTCCTTGAATCTGTTGTGTATCCCAACGGCGAATCAGTCTATTACGATTATAACCAATATTATGAGTTAACTGCTATTCACAATAGTAGTGGTGGCTTAACAAAATTCGAATACAAAACTGACACATTCTATATTCCTGTTGCAGCCGCCTTTCCTCCTGACACGTCACTCGAATTCAAGCAACAACTCACCCGTGGCATTACAAAAGTGAAATCTTACGACCAATGGACCGCACCTGATACCAACGTAACTACTCACGAAAGAATATTCACTGAAACTCAGTCGAACCAAGCAGTGAGCAATGCTGATTCCGTAAGAATCATCTACCCGGAAGGCAGCAAATACATTTCCTTCTTTCGAGCTTCCTATGCACCAGTTGGCGGCGAAAGCGAAGCCGTGCAGTGGTCCTGGAAAAACGGTATGTTGGACAGCGCGAAAACCTATGACAAGAACGGCACGTTCGTGCAAAAGAAATGGTCCTATCCAAAATACATCACAGCAGATAGTATCACAGTCCTTGCGTGGGAAAAAATCTATAACGGAGCCAAAACCTATTACACGTATTATCACGACTTTGATGACTATGGCAACGCCCGCCTCATTCACGAATATGGTGATATGGCAGACAACATTGATGACCACTGGATCCACCGAAAATTCACGTGTAGTGATACGAATTATTGCACATTCTGGCTAAACCAAAAAGCCACGGGATACAAGACATATGATGGCGAATCAATAACAAAGTGCTATTCACAGGCAGGAATCGACACCATACAGATCATAAGGAAATGGTTGCCTTCAGATTCAACGGAGACATGGATTTATGATCCAGCTGGCACAATAATGGGTGACAGTACTTATCTGTCGCTGGAAAGTGATTTCGAAGATACGATGGCTATTGTCGTCGCCCGTGTCCGGGAATATTCAACATCAGAAGTACTCAAGTGTTCAGTCGCTGTCTATATCGGCCCCGATCTGCCGACCGGTGGACAAAGGACAGATGAAGATTTCGCCGGCAAGAACATCTACACTGACCCAGACACACGCTACATGACTCATCTGATTTCCGAGCAATTCATAAGCTCAGATTCAACAGGTTCGGATACATTAAGTAAGGTAGACTATTTCTATGACGATACTTCCTCAATTGTCAGGCACTATACGTCATCACCACCTGTTCAATGGGACACGTTACTCATCATGCCCCACAAGATACGTGGTAATCTCACTCGGATTGAGCATTGGAAAGACGGGAGTGATTACACAAAAAGTGAACTACGGTATGACGATGTCGGCAACGCAGTAATGGCGATCGCTCACCCGGAGACCAGCCGCGCGGAAACAACCTTCACATATTATGATCCGCCGTCCGACCCAGATACATTTAACTATGCATATCCTTGGCGCACTGTGCACCACCTTTCCACTTCGGTTTGCTCACTATTTTCAAGAACCGAGTATGACCTGCACACGGGATTGCCGATTAGAACTTTCGATGCTAATGGAGATAGCACCGTTTTCGAATACGACAACATGAACCGTTTAACCAAAACATACCTACCAAACGAAAGCTCCGTTTCTCATAAAATTACTTACATCGATACCAGCAGCCCGGAGGCCATAATCGATTCCATAAAACTAGACACCCGCTGGATGGTCAACAAAAGTTTCTACGATGGCTTCGGACGGCTGATTCAAACCAAGAACTTTGATTTCGACAATTCCAGGACAGTCACACAGAGCATATCCTACAATGCCAACAGATCACAAGATTCGGTATCCAACCCATATCAATTGTCAGGTACATCGTATGCATATTCTACACCCAATTGGTCAACTCTTGATATCACGAGGTATCAGAATGACGGTTTGGGTCGTATCACGAAGGTATATCACCCCGACGCTGAGAGCATTCGGGTAAAACACTACGCAAATACGGATACGACCTATGACGAGAATGGTAATAAGACAATACTAATATACAATGCCTTCGGATCCATTGATACAGTGATCAATGCCCTGAATGATACGATATGCTACGAATATGACCGCCTCGGGCAGTTAAAAATTGTAAAAGACGCCGAAGGAAAAGAAACAAAATACTATTACGACAAGCAGGGCAGACTGGCCGCAATGAACTGTCCGGATGCCAAATCGCCGTATTCAGAAGGCACAGATTCTGTTGATGTGGCCTATGAATACGATGGTGTTGGAAACCTGACGCGGAAGAAGGAGGCCAAGGGATGGACTGAGTTCATATACGATGATATCAATCGTCTGGTTAAAGTGAAATACTCCACAAATGAAGGCTCAAGCTGGTCAATCAAGGATACCTTGACCTACGATACTTACTATACCTATGGCAGTTATCCAAACAACGCCAAAGGCAGACTTTCGCGGCAGGTTACTGTCGGCGTAGATTCGACGACCTGCTATTATGACGACCGGGGGCGACTGTACAGCAAGCGCATCGGCATCGCAGGCCTGACCGGCATCAAGGACGTAAGGTATGATTATAGCAAAACAAGCCTGTGTACGCTGTTGGTGCTTGCATCCAGTTCTGATACTGTTCGTTATCAGTACAACCGGCTTACACAAATTACAGGAATCCCTGGTCTTGTTCACAGCATCAAGTACAACCCATCACATCAGATAGTGAAAACCGTGTTTCCACACAATGTCATTGATACCCTTGACTACAATAATCGATTCAGGCCAACGTACATTAAAGCATACAAAACCGGGCCGGCTGGAGATAACTATCTTAAGCTTGCATATACTTATGAGAAAAACGGCAACGTAGCTTCTATTGTTGACAGCCTGGACAACACCATGACACAGTCGTTCAAATATACGGCACTGAACCAACTTGACACCGTACTTGCTTATGACGCTTCGGTGGCCCAGCGATTTACGTATGACAAAGCTGGCAACCGCACGTCGAAGAATGGTAACAATTACCAGTATTACGGCGCAACCAACCGCCTGAAAGTCGACCACCGAACCTACACACATGACTATGATGATCATGGCAACATAATCAGACACCGGGACACAACGACTTCAAGCACCATAGATTCCTTCGCCTATAACTGGCACGATCGTCTGATTGATTATGCAAAAGGAAGCGAGAAAGTTGAATTCGCCTATAATGCTTCAGGACTAAGGGTCAAGAAGCACTATTACTGCAAAGAAGGAGAAAAAGGCAGTGGCGCATCGGGCTCGTATTTCCTTGATCCTTTCGATGATATGGGTATGAAATCAACCGGTGCAGACACACTCTACAACAAAGGACGGGACATAGAGAGGATTTACGTCAAGGATAGCACAAACTACCTAACACTGACGGTCGAGAATCGATATCTTTTCAGCGGAAACAGCAGGATGAAACTCTTCATCACCATCGATATTGACACGATACCCAATTCGGGTAGACTTACCCTACCGGAGGATACTCTGACAAGAGTCATGCCTGACTGTGCCTGGGAGTATTGTATCTATGTTGATGACACTGGTTATGGACTGTATCGGCAGGATGGCACGAAGATCTCAATGCCGTTTGGCATGCTGGTGCAGCGCGTGACTGGCGATACAGGAACGGTCAAGGTGAAGATTGCCAAATCCCTGATCAATGGTCCCCAGAGCATCCGTTATACTATCTCCACGTTTGATCCCAATGTCACATCCAATCCAGACAGTCTCTGGCAAGGTGGCTCGGTCGCCTGTGATGTTTTTCCGGGTACGCCTGAGACGTTTGGCGGCGAGATCAATGGGTACGGTGAGATCACGTCCTCGACCAAGAGCGCCACGAAGGAGTACACGATATACTACGTTTACAATGGCATAAACCCGATCGTTGAGTATTCACCAAATGGCTCAATTCTTGCCCGATATGTCTATGCCGGTGGCCTGCACATCGCCAAGATTGCTGGTGCAGACACCAACTGGTACCACTGTGATGCCCTAGGCAGCCCGCGGAAGATGACCAATGAGCTTGGTACAGCCACCTGGACTGCAACATACTATCCTTTCGGGGAAATGACCGCAGGAAGCAACAACACGCACGGTTTCACCGGCAAGGAATTTGACTCTGAGATAGGCCTCAACTATTTCTGTCAACGTTACTATGATCCACAAATCGGCAGGTTCACAAGTCTTGACCCTCAGGACAGTCCTGCATCTTCACCATATGCGTATTGTGCAAACAATCCACTGCGCTTCACGGATCCAACTGGTATGGCAATGCAGATGCCGATACCCTACAGTGAAGGCAGTGAAGATGTCTGGGATGCTACCAGTTGGCGCGGCGGTTTTGGTAGTTGGCTTGGTTCTTTGACAAGTTATATAAACGCTAATCTATCGTCTTTTTATGATCCTGCCTATCTCAGCCTGGGTGCTGCAAAACGATTGCTCGAATATGAAAGTGACATGCTAGATTTTAACGCAGCACTACGTGAATTGTCGGAAATAATCACAGCTCAAGGCGAACCTTGTCCACTGGGCGACAGACCTTTGGAGCAGAGAGATATAGACGAAGCATTATGGTATCTTGAATGGTTTTTGCCAATAATCCCTGCTTTGATGGACAAATACAATATCGACGTGAAGATTGACAAAACCGTCGCCCCTAAGACCAAGGTATGGCTATGGGAATATAAAATACTAATATGGACCCTTGGTTATGCTATACACATCTACGAATTTGTACATCGCTGTGCGTTACCGCGAGCCATAACCCATGAGGTTTGGGAAAATCATCTGATAGTCTGTTTCAAGTGGCCTCGGGTTCCAAATGGACCTGCTCAAACTTGGACGCTCGCGTTTACAAGATTCATATACGGTAATACTTGGGGGCCGGGTTGGTGGTATTAACGGACCGAATAACGCTGGTCTTCAGAACTGCTGTGACCATCCTGCTATTCTTGATAGCAATAAGCTCGTTCACATTTGCGGTCTACATCCCTTATTTCAACATCCGCAATATTGGCTATACTGCCATCAGGTATATCGATTCATTCGAACTCGGGCTGGTAGCAATTGACGAGTTTCGGATTCAAGCTTCTTTGACGAGCACGTTGTACTGCCTTTTTCCAATTGCTTGTATTGCTGTAAGCATCTTATTGCTGAAGAGGTCAAGAATGTCAGTTTTGCCAACGGTGGGATTGATATGCGGCGCTTATTCATTTCTAGCGATTGTTACGATAACCGTGCTAATGTGGTCTAATTTTGAATTTCTTAGGTATGAAAGTGGAATTGAGGTCATAATAGGTTGGATATTCCACTTTGTTGCTATAACTTGACACCATGAAGCTGACCACCGAATTCGTATATGAACTACTGGCTTCGTATATTATCGCGATTTCAATAATCCCGTTTCCGTGGCTTTCAATTCCATTGGCACTCATGTTAATCAAAAAGACTATTGCAGAAAGGAGAAAACACAACTTAAACACCGTACAATCTCTAACCTTTTGCTTTCTCGGAGTATTTGCCATAATCGTAAGTATATTGTACTGCTATCGAGCTGCGACGACGAAATCTTTCATTAGTGGGTTCTTGAATATCTATTTATAGACGCTTTCCAGTTGGACATTTGGAAAATGTTGCACTATTGTACAGAATTTCGCGCTGAACGTAATTATGTTCTGTTTCAGCGTATGTGGGAGAAATTGGTTAGAATTTATTAGACACTCATAGGGTTGTGCTCACCCCCAGTATCTCCTCACTCTTCTCTTGTTTCTTTTTCGATAGTTCTTGAAATAACCAGGATGGCTTTTCAGCCATTCCCTATTTTCGTTCTTTGTGTAGTTCTCATTTCTTAGACGCCAGTTTCTGCAATATCTTGAGTGATAGTTCACGTGATTATTACGCCACTTCGCATAGTAATTGGGGTGCAATTGATTCCATACTTGTCTGTGCAACCCAATACGCTCCTCCTCGGCAGCAGCAAAAACAGAACAAAGACCCAAACAAAACTGCAGCGAATCAACATTACCTCTTCACACGAGCAACGGCATGCATTCGAAGCAAGTGCTATGACCACAAGTTGATGTAGAATGAAAAAGAGTGCTGTATTAAATCTTACGCAGGAGGTTACACAAGATGTTGTTTTTTTACACGGTTGCTACTCATAAATGGAAGAGGGCCGGCTTACGCCGACCCCCAACCTTGTGCCAGATTTGTGCCATTTTTTTACCAAAACATATGGTAATAGACAGAACCTTCAGAATGGACAGAATGGCGGAAGGTGTTGTCTTTGTTGAGTCTCTGCAGTTTTCACCGCGATCTCAGAAGTTACGAAAAACCATAAAATAGCATTTTAAGTCCGCTATGTCTACCAGATTCCATCATCCCGGCTTGCTTGTCCTCTGATCTGTTCAAGGGAACCGGGGAATCCAGTCCCTTCTCCTGGAGACAACCATACATCCACGTAATGCAAAAGTTGACAGGAAAAATCAGATAATTGGTGCATTAGAAAATCGCCCTGCAATATCGGATATTTCTGCAGCAAAAGTCTACAGAATATAGCAGGTTGGTTCTGTTAGTTTTTTTGTGCGGAAGCCGAGAAGTTTACTTGTCTATGCCTGTCCCCCAGTATTGTTCAATATTTACGAAAACCCTTATCTTGTTTATCGCGCGGTTGACGGGCCTCGTCGACCTTCAAGGTTCGTCCTTTGAAATCCGTTCCGTTCAACGATTGCTTTGCCTTTTCCGCTTCTTCGGTACTTGACATTTCAACGAAACCATAACCTCTGCCTTCCATCAGGTTCACGGACTTCACTTCACCATATTTGGAAAACAGCTCCTTCAACTCATCACTTGTCGCAGAATAGCTAATATTCCCGACATAGAGCTTACTACCTTGCATAGTCATCTCCTTTTGCTAGAAAAACAAATCACAAACTCTCTCAACAAACATCATCTTATGATCACAACGCTATTCTTGCAGGTGGTCGAGCATGAACTGTAGCGTCTTCCATGTAACTGCGTCGGTGATGTCCCGGACAAAGCTGGTATATTCGACCTTGTGGCTCATGATGCCATTCTTCACCATGAATACCTCGTAATCACGCTCCATCGCACCATAGTACGTCGCCAGCACGCATCCGACCGCACTGAGCCCGCATAGAAAGACTGTGTTGACGCCTTTCTCCTTTAGCATATCATCGAGCTCGGTCTTCTTGAAGGCACTGGGATAGTTCTTGATGATTTTTGGATCCTTATCGTCGATAATCACCGATTCAGGGAATTCGAAATCTTCCTCGCCCGGCTTCGGACCAAATTGCGGGTCGGAGTGATAAACCCTAATGACCGGTAGTTCATGCTGCCGGAAAAGCCATATTGCTCCGTTTATGATCCGAAGGGCCAGATCCTTTTCGTCCTGTGCCATCATCGGTAAGTACTTGCTCTGAATATCAATGACAATCAGAGCCGGCTTCATTTGCCTCACTTCTTTCTCGGCTGGTTCTGCAGCCTGTGCGAACATAAAGGGCACCAGAATCGCCAAAGCCATTAGTATACAAAGTTCCTTCATATTCCTCCCTATCTTGGAAACCAACAAAGGTAATTGAAATCCATAGCAATGAATCGTACTATCTGATCAATGTTATTTTTCTCGTGACAGCAGTCTCTCCGGCATCCAAACGCAGAACATAAACACCACCTGGCAATTTCCTGCCGGTATTATCTTCACCATGCCAGGAAATTGTTGATTCATGATCCATGGTGCCCGATTCGCAGAAAGATTTCACCAGACGACCCGAAACATCATAGATCGCCACATTCGATTCTTGTATCGAGGATCGAGAATCCAGTATCGAGTATCGAATCTCTATGCTATTCGTAAACGGATTTGGTTGACATGAAAAATAGTTAACTACGCCGTTCTCCAGCTCGTTGATGCCCGTCGAGAAATCCGTTATCCGTTCCAGAAGATCAGCATCCGTGAAATTCGTATCGGTTTCATCTGGATAACTGAGAACATGGATAATGAGACCGTAGTCCTCAGCCAGGAATTCATATATTATGTGCGTTGTCGTATCGACAGATACCGGAATCCCTGCCACGTACATGATAGTAATCGTCGTATCGAAAGAGCGCGTCCTGAGACATTCGAACGTGCCATATGGAACCGTAACCGATCCATAGGCGTCGACTGTTTCGTTGCCATAATTGTCAGTCCGTACCTCTAAGCCAGGCCCCGGTTCCAAGGAAAAACCGTAGTAGTAGTTGCGGCTTGCACCATATACCACGGGCATGGGATAGGAATCGGTTGGTTCGAAACGGAAAAAAGTAGTAATCGGCGCTGTGCTTCCCATGCCGAGGTTGGCGCCGAACGCGGGAGTAATCTGACCGTATGCATAGGTTACGATACTACCCTGATTGATCTCGAGCACCAGATTGGAATTGGGAAATGAATCACCAAAAGGCGTCGAAGTTCTGGGTACAATAAGTGAATTCGTGTTCTGGGAACCCATGGGCTGGCTGGTGAAGCTCCATGAATGCGGGCCGCCGGCTGAACCCAGGTTCACGGTCACGCTCTCAGCACCGTTATGGGTAAACGATATACCGATATCTTGCGGCACCTCGGTCCAATCGATTTCAATCTGGCCGAACAGAGGTATAGTCAAAAGAAGTATTGAGAATATTATCGATTTTTGTACCTGCATCCCTTCCTCCTCATTGTACCACGATTATAAGTCAGATGTTGTAGAAGTCAAGCAATTGAATTCTTGACATATGGGCTGATTTTGCTATTATTACCCAAAGACACTATGGTTCACTATTTAATGAATTGTCAGTACGCAAAAAAGGCTTTTTATCATCCAGCAGGAGGATATCATGAGATATAATGGTTGGATAAATGTGATAGTAGCAGTGTGTATTGCCAGTATGAGCGCTCCGCAACTGCTCAATGCCGAGCAATACTCTGAAAGCGATTACTATCTGTACGAACGTGGTCCCGTGAAGAAGAGCACGCTATATCTTGACGGGTCCGTCGTTGAACTAGAGACAGGTTATGAGATCAGTCCAGTTATCGGAAGTAACCTCTCCAACATAACCCCGGAGGAATTCTTTACAGAAGCGCAGCTCGTTCTAGGCGACCTGGAAAACGCGCCGAACAAATTTGTCGTCAGCCCAGAACCATCGCGCCAGGGCGGACTGAATATTGTATTCAACTGCGTTAACGTACCACCGGAAGCATTGCCCGCACTGGAATCAGTTGCCGTTTACATCGAGCACCTGTTCATGGATACGGCGACAGTGAGTATAAACATGAGCTTCGCTTCACTCAGCCCGGGCATACTTGGCATGGCCCAGCGTTTCTATGCGGGGAACCCAAACTGGACAACAACCCGCGCCAGCCTGTGTGCGGACATGGATGCTGATGATTCGATCCAAACCTGGCTACCCACGGGCAGCACATTTCCGGTCCGCTACGTCTATACGAGCCCTACCATCACTAATGAGGACCGCGTTTACTTTGTGGTAGCCATATATAACGCGGTGATCGGTAACTATCCTGGCTTGGCATCAAATATCACCTACAGCACAAATGTCACTTGGGATTATGATCCGAGTGATGGGGTCAACGGTTACGGCTTTCGGTCGGTCGTTGCTCATGAAATCGGACACGTTCTCGGTTTCACCAGTAAGGCCTCAGAGTATGGTGATTGTGATGTGCTAGACATTTACCGTTTCCAGCGCTCAGACGGCGCAGGCAACTACAACCCGGACTCCTGGGCTCAATTCCAGACCACGGCACGGATGGTCGATGCATCATCCGGGAATGATGATGTGAATTCGGATATGATCGAGGTTGAATACCAGATGTCAGACGGTGACCCTTATCAATGCTCGCATTTTAGCCAGAATAATGTCTACGCAATCATGCAACCAGCCTTTAGCAGCGGGCAAACATACTGGCCTAATTTCTATCAGGTACCTGACCGTGTCATGTTTGATGCCATAGGTTGGGACTACATAATGTATTATTACCTTACAACGAACATTGCTGGCGAAGGCTCGGTGACAAGGAATCCGGACACAACCTGGTATGCACCCGGCAGTGAGGTGGAACTTACTGCGGTTCCTGACTCAGGATGGATGTTCTACCAATGGGGCGGCGCGCTCATCGGCAACAATAATCCGGATACCGTTATCATGGACGGTGATGTTTCGGTAACTGCCGCATTTCTAACTGAATATGTAACCTTGACCCTGAATATCAACGGCAACGGTTCAGTCACGCTCACCCCCAACCTGCCCCAGTATCCCAGAGGTACACCGGTCGAACTACTTGCCTGTCCGGATCCAGGATGGTCATTCAGCCACTGGGGCGGCAACCTGTGGGGCAATCAGAACCCCGACACGCTCATCATGGATGCCAACAAGACGGTCCACGCTAATTTCATCGAGACCGGCGTGGAAGAAGGCAAGGCCGGCCTCATGGCGAGCAACTACCTGGACATCTCCCCTAATCCTGCTCTTGTTATGACTGAAATCCGCTTTCAGATGACGGATAACAGTAATGCGGCATTGGAGATCTACGATGCGAGCGGCCAATTGGTGAAATCTTTCGATCTTGAATCGAGTATCCTGAATCATGAATCAACAATTTCCTGGCACGGTGAGGACAACACCGGCCGGAAATTGCCGGGTGGCGTGTATTTCGTCAAATTCCGGGCTGGCGATTACTTGACCACGAATAAGCTGCTTTTGATCCGGTAGAGAACAAGCCTATTCTCATTCAAGAGCCCCGTCCCTGAGAAAGAGACGGGGCTCTTCTTGACATTCACTGAATAATCACTATTATTATGCTGGATAGCTTCAAATTACAAGGGAAATAACCGAAATTACATGGAGAAATAGGCGATACTCAAGGAGGTTGTAATGCCGAGAATACGTTTTTCAGGAAAAGCTGCTGTTTTCTTCGTAATCGCTCTTGCTCTTCCCTATATGGTCACAGGCGAGCAACAGCAATACACAATACAGGATTATCATATCTACGAGCCAGGTCCGGTAAGACAGAGCCGGCTTTATTTAGACGGCTCAACGGTCGAGCTGAAAACCGGGATAAAGATTTACCCGGTCACAGGTAGTGCACTACCTCAGATGACGCCGGCCGAATGGCAGGAAATGGCACGCCATCAACGTGAAGAGTTCGAGATGAACCCAAATAAGATTGTCATCGGCGATGACCGCGGGCGTCAGGGTATGGATATCGTATTCAACTGCACGAGTGTACCTCCAGAAGCCCTGGCCGCACTGGAGTCCGTGGCAACCTATATCGAACATCTG
This sequence comes from Caldifarciminota bacterium, assembly GCA_050124875.1. Classification (GTDB taxonomy): domain Bacteria; phylum Hydrothermota; class Tepidihabitantia; order SM23-42; family SM23-42; genus SM23-42. Next base: position 14,690 of record JASFEK010000012.1, read on the forward strand.
TTCACTGATTCGGTCACGGTAAGCATCAACATAAGCTTTGCTCCGCTAGGACCAGGAATACTTGGGCAAGCCCAAAGTTTTGTGGCCGGAAATCCATCCTGGGATGTAACACGCGCGAGTCTCGTTGCGGATATGGATGGTGACGATTCAATTCAAACGTGGTTGCCAGCGGGCAACACGATACCGATCCGGTATAATTATGGCACGTCCACGATCACCAACGAAGACCGGGTGTACTTCGTGGTTGCACCGTACAATGCAGCAATTGGATATTTCCCCAGTTTGGCAGCGCAGATAACTTTCAGTTCCAATTTCACCTGGGATTATGACCCTAGTAACGGCGTGAATGGTATGTGCTTCAATTCAGTAGCGGCACATGAGATAGGCCATGTCCTAGGATTTATCTCCAATGCAGATGGCTACGGCGCGGATATTGACATACTCGATATATACCGGTTCCAGCGAACTGATGGTGCAGGCAACTACAACCCGGACTCCTGGGCTGAATTCCAGACCACTCCAAGAACGGTCGATGCATCACCCGGGCTGGATGACGCTAACTCAGACATGATTGAGGTTGAATTCCAGATGTCTGACGGCAACCCTTATCAGGCTTCACACTTCAGCCAAAATAACGTTGATGCAATCATGCAACCGGCTCAAGGAAGCGGTGAAACGTTCTATCCGAATTACTATAGATACGCAGATCGCGTCATGTTCGACGCCATAGGCTGGGACTACGAGCTCATGTATTACCTAACTACAAATACGATCGGCCTCGGTTCAGTAGACAGAAATCCAGATACAACCTGGTATGCGCCCGGAGCAACAGTGGAACTTACTGCAGTTCCTGATTCAGGATGGATGTTCTCCCAATGGGGCGGCGCACTCATCGGCAACAATAATCCGGACACAGTTATCATGGACGGTGACATCATAGTCACTGCCGCGTTCCTCACCGAGTTCGTCACCTTGACCCTGAATATCAATGGCAACGGTTCAGTCAATATCACGCCCAACCTACCCCAGTATCCCAGGGGTACCCCGGTCGAACTATTCGCGATCGCCGATCCAGGCTGGTCATTCAGCCACTGGGGCGGCAACCTGTGGGGCAATCAGAACCCGGACACCCTTGTCATGGATGCCAACAAGACGGTCTACGCCAACTTCATCGAGACCGGTGTGGAAGAAGGCAAGGCCGGCCTCATGGCAAGCAACTACCTGAACATCTCCCCCAACCCGACCACCGGAATGGCTAATATCCGATACCAGATAACGGATAACAGTAATGCCTTGCTCGAAATCTACGATGTCAGTGGCACACTGGTCCGGTCTTTCGATCTTGAATCGAGTATCATGGATCATGAATCTGTAATTTCCTGGTCCGGTGAAGATAACACCGGCCGGAAATTACCGGGCGGCGTGTATTTCGTGAAATTCCGGGCTGGCGATTACCAGGTTACGGACAAGCTGCTGCTGATAAGATAACTAACTGGATATTCCCATCAAGCAAGAGCGTTATTGCTGAAACACCAGGCTAAGAAAGGCTATTCTTTTCCTACTCCCTGGACATGAACGAATGAATAACGGCGATCAGGAACCTGACTAGCCTAGGTGTAATACAGTTGCTCTATCTTGCCAGCTACAACATCCCAGGAGTATTTTGTGTACACATCGTGCAAACCCTCAGCAATGACTTTTCTTCTCATCTTACTATCATTCATCAACTCAACTAATGCCGCAGCATAGGATTCGCGATCGGTTGTATCAACCAACAAACCATTTCTCCCGTGCTCAATAACACCTTTGTATCCCATAATATCCGAGGCAACGACCGGCGTACCAGATGCCATAGCTTCAATTAGTACTATGCCGAATGATTCTTTTCCTATTGCCGGAGATGTATAGACAGTAGCCGATCTGAAATACCGTGCGATTTCTTCACCAGAATGCGCGTAGCCCTCAAACGACACGCAGTCAGAGATATTCTCTTCGGCTGCCATTCTGGCATATCGCTTGTACAACGGCCCCTGACCGACAACGACAAGACGTGCATCAGCGAGCCTCTTCTTCACATACGGAAACGCTTTGATCAACCTATCCAATCCCTTTCTTGGATCCATTCTTCCCACAAAAAGCACGGTATTCGTGCCCATTGCATCATCCACATCTCCTGCGGGAGTGTATATTCTGGTTTCCACGCCAGGAGGAATGACGTAGTACTTCCCGGGAACGTAGAACTTATTCGTCCTTTTTGCCTCCTCAGACACAGCAATCTTGATATCGATTTTTCCGTTAACAGAACTGAAAACCTTCTTGAAGAACGTATTCCCAAAACCCTGGACTTTTTCAGAGGACGTATGGAAGGTAGCAACATTCTTTGCTTTTGAATATTTGAGTGCAAAGAAGGACAAATTAGGAAATATCGGACCATTAAGATGAATAACGTCATAGCCTGAACCCTCAACACACCACCTTATCTTTCCTGGTACGTCAAAGCCCACCGGCAATACAGCATACGATTTGTTGAGCGGCACAAATATGCATCTTCCGATTCTCTTTGCTTTATGCTCTCGATTATCCCTTGCGCCGAATGATCCAGCAACAATATCAACACTGTGACCCCAATCCCTCAATTTACACGCAAGATGATGCACATATTCAGAAAGCCCACTGGGATAAGGGTAGTACGCGTCGGAAACGATGAGTACGCTTAACCTTGGCCTTGCTGCCATGAATAACCACTACCTCACAAGAAGGAGAATTCGGACGATTACTGTTAGCCACCAATGTTCAAACACTACGCGACTCCTTTCTACTTAATTCAGAGATGTAATAAACAATCGAACCGTATCAAATTCTATTCACAATAGCTATCATGTCAAGCACGGTATCTCTGATTACGCCAGACTATATTGCTTGATCCGCAGACATTTTGCAGTATTCTAATGATTGTAGGTTAGAAGTAGAATCAACAGCAGCAAAGAGGCAAATTGAATATTGGTATAGTAAGGAAAGTCTGCGCGTCACGATACTCAATATTTCAATTAAAAATAGCCAAAATGTGAACAAAATCTGTCATCCATGCTGACATAAATATATTGTTATGGAAGGAACGGTAATACAACCATCAACAAGCAAAACGCTAGGCGGCCTCACTCGATTATGCTAGAAATTACCTCGAGCACAGAACTCCTTACCGGCACTGCTTCCTAGGATATTTCAGAATTCACGTTGATGAACATTCGAATGTATATCCAGGCTGCATCGTCTTACCACCGGTCGAGAATCTGGAAGATGATCGTCTAACAAAGATCGTAGAATCAGAATCGTATAGGAAGCGCGCTGAACAGATGTTCAGAATGGAATGCCCAGGTTGTACATGCGGCTATTTACACAATTGTATGATCGAAAAATTGCCCACTACCGTCAAGTATGTCCTCAGGAAAATGCACGTATACAGAAAGTACATGTAGCACAGTCGCGTACGTATATAGCACCGATAAGTCAACGTGAATCTACTTTTGTGGAATAAACTCTTGACAAAGACGGTTTCTTACCGTATCCTTACAGGAATAGAGTAGTAGAGATTACATATGTAATCTGATCGAGGAGGAAAGGTGTCGGCCCGACTATGTATTGAATCAAAACACTACATGCAGATCGTCTGCGCACTCATCACAACTGCACTGCCAGTATTCTCAGGACAGGTTCTCGGACAGATTACGGACAGTATGCACGCGCAAGTGGAGCAATTCATGAACGCTCATTCTTATGACACGGCAATCGAGCTGCTGAAGCAAGCAGCGAACATTGAATTGAGTCAAGGCAAAAAGAAACAATGTGCATCTACTCTGCTCACCCTAGGTGGAATATACACTCAAATAAGCGAGTATGACAGCGCAATTGCATATTTTGATTCCGCTCTTGTAACAGCAGAAAGCACAATTGACACTACGATTATCTGTGAAGCTCTAATCGGTTTGGGAAAGGCACACGAAGGGCTATCAAAATACGTAAAGGCACTCGCCTATGCCCACCGAGCAGTCATCATGGCTAGAAGCAGCCGCAACAGCTCACTGGAAACACAGGCCCTATATACCATCGGCGAAATCCACAGTGCCACAAGTGATCACGGACGCGCATTTGCCTACCTCGATTCGGCAATCGTTATTGCCCGCCATAACGATGACAAAGAGAATGAGGCGACAATATTAAGCACAAAAGGTGTCAGCCATGATGCAATAGGAGAGTACGATAATGCCCTACACTGCTTTCATTCTGCGCTTGAATATAATAAAAGAGAGAAAAACATAGCTGGAGAAGCTGCAAATTATGCAAGCATTGCCACCACATATTTCAACCTAGGACATTACGACAGCGCATCTCTCTATTATACTAAGGCACTTACATCAAGGAGAAGAATCAAAGACCGCCGCGGCGTGGGAAGCACGCTCAATAACATTGGATTAGTATATTATTGCCTCAGTGAATTTGACACCTCAATTGCTTATCTCGATTCAGCTTTGCTGGTAAGAAAAGCTATCAAAGACCAACGAGGCGTCGGTATTACGATGTACAATATCGGCATTGTGCATAGTGCCTTAAGCCAATTCGACTTTGCCCTGGCACACTACGATTCTGCCCTGACAATTATGAGAGAGATAGGCTCCAGCGCGGCAGAGGGTTCAGCGCTTAATAGTATCGGAAGCAGCTACTATGCACGAGGCGATTACCAAAGATCTCTAGCCTACTATGATTCCGCCTTGGTAGTTGAACGTCGCATCATGGACCGCTTCGCGGAAGCAGCGACGCTCAATAATATCGCAATCCTATATGATGAAATCGCACAATACGACAAGGCTATTGCGTACTATGATTCATCATTGTTCATTAAGAGAAAAATCGGTGCTAAACAACCAATTGGAACAACCCTCTCAAATCTCGGTACCACATATTGTGCACTTAAACAGTACAGCCGCGCGCTTGCTTATTTCGACTCCGCTTTGACCATTGAACGTGAACTTCATGATAAACGGGGAGAATCCTATAGCCTCGACAACATTGGCATGGCTTACCACGAACTCGAAGAGTATGACAGTTCCCTTTCATATCTGAGATCCTCGCTCAATATATCCCGACAAGTAAACGATCGGCGCATGGAATGCTCTGCGCTCAATAACATCGGACGCAACTACTTCATGCTACAAGAATACGTTCGCGCATGTGCATACTATGACAC